>PEVZ01000059.1 GCA_002779665.1 Candidatus Roizmanbacteria bacterium CG06_land_8_20_14_3_00_34_14
CCGAAAGCCGAGCGTGAAGATGGCGCTGCGAGTGGGTGGGGGCACTCGCAGCGCTACCTTTGAAAATCAGTCCGTATTTTTTCGTAAAGAGTCCACTCTTCTTATACCTTCTTAAAGCGGTTTTGATAATCTTATCTAACAAACTTTCATAATCAATTCCACCTTTCCGGGCCGCTAAAGGAAAATATGAGGTCATAGAAACTTCAGGCGGTGTTATCCCAGCCGGAGAATTAATTTCTAAGACAAAAGGATTGTCATATTTATCACATCTAATATCAATTCTGCACCAATCAACGACGTTTAATACCTTCCAGACTTTATAACAGATATCTTTTATCTTTTTTTCCAATTCTTTATTTATTTTTGCTGGACAAATTAGATAATCACCATTGCCTTCTTCTTCAAAAAACCATTTCACTTCATAGGAGTCAAAGGGTAAATATTTTTTGGGAAGAATTTTATGGTTTGATTCTATGATCGGCAAAATTTTAGGAGGATTTCCTAACATTGCAATAGAAAATTCCCGTCCCTCAAGAAACGGTTCTATTAATGCCGGTTCCTTAAAAATGGTTAAAATTTTTTTTACTTGTTTTTTTAAATTTATTTCGTTATAAACAACACTGTCATTAGTAATACCAATCGATGAGCCCTCAGCAACCGGTTTAACAATCAATGGAAATTTTAACTCTTTTTTAAGTTTAAAATTTATATTATCTATCGTTTGAAAATCGGCAGTTGGAATATTATTAGCAATAAATATTTCTTTAGCTTTTTCCTTATTAAGCGAAAATGCATGAGTCAGAGGAGAGGAACCTGTATACGGAATTTGGAGCATTTCAAGCATTGCCGGCATCTGTAATTCACGATCTTTCCCATAAATTCCTTCCGCCACATTAAAGACCAAATCAATCTTATTTCTTAATCTAAATAATTTAAAATAAGCTTTTTCATTTGCTTCAATCGGAATAATATTATAACCCAAACTTTTTAGATGTTTTATCTGCCATTTTGTCGTTATTGGGTCATCGAAATCTCTATCAAGTTGATTTTTGAATTCTATTGAATCTTTATTGCTACGACGGACATTGTATAAAAAAACTATATTCATATTAGAAGTATTAGAATTTTGGTTGACCAAATGGTTTTAATAATTCGTAAAAATCGTTCTGAAGTTCATAGGCTCTTTTTTTATTTTTTCCAAAAATTGAATAGAGGAGTTGATTCGATTGTAGTGAAGCCGATGATGACAAAATTACTCCCTCTTTTCTTTTTTTATCATACAAGATTGGTTTGATTGTCTCTATTATTTTTCTAAAACTTATCGTCTCTTGATTATTAAATTTATAATTATTCCTGTTTAGCACATAAACATCTGACATAAAGTCTTCCCCATACAAATCGTAAACTAATTTATAAATATCTGTCCCACCGGTGTTTCTCGTATTAGATTCATCAACGTAAATATGTTTATTATTAGACGCAATCATATCTATATCAAAATGTCCACGATAACCTGCCTCGGCGTATTGCTCGGCAATATAATATCCGGTATCAATAATTCTAGCCGCCGTTCTTTCATTGATGACATCTTCATGAATATCTAATCCATAATATTTACCTTCTTTCGTCACCATCATGACACAATAATAAAGCATATCTATTTTTCCGCTTTTTTGAATTTTGAATTCAATATTTGGAAAGGCTCCCGGCGCAGAATAATTCACATTGATTAATTCTTCAATTATTATTGGAAACCTTTCCCAATATCCATCCTCGCTTAATAATTCATAAATTCTTTTTTCACAAGATTTATAATCCCTTGGCAGTTCACCATCGCGAAAAATTAAAACCCCTTGTCCGCCACTCCCTTTATTGGTTTTTAAAACTACCCCTTTTTCTTTTATGTATCGATTAGCGGCAATTTTAGCCGCATCCAATTTTCCGACACAAATCACTCCTTCAGGCATTATGAAATCCGGTTCAACGGCTCGACTTTGCTGGGCTAACTGTCTAATCCCTGATTTACTACCAAAAAAATTAACTGTCCAAGCGTTTTCAAGTTCAGGCGCCTCAGGAGTTACCACGTTTATTCCTAACTGAATCATTCGATCTTTTAACTCTAAAAATTCCGGCGAAGTAGCGTAACTTATCAAGGTAACCTTGTGATATTTTTTTGCCTTATTAATAATCTCTCCAAATAATTGTTTGTCTGTATATAAATCTTTACAAATCAAGGCCGTTTTCATCTGTGGCACGTAAATGTCAACTTTTTTATTATTAGTTATTGATTGAAAATAATTTTTAAACGTATTGGAAATTTCAATCGGGGATATATAAATAAACTCACTTTCACTGGCATTGGAAAAGAGATAGCACTCTGAAGAAATATTGCAGTCGTTAATCATCTGATATCTTTTTTCGATCGGTTGGATTGAAGACAGGAATGACCATTCGTCTTCGACAACATTATATATGTAAATTGTTAATTCTTTTTTTCTTGAAGGAGGTTTTTTGCTCACCTTTTTTTTTACTTTTTTCATTGTGCTTGATTATGAAAATTATCAATTATTTTTTCTGTTTGTCAAGGGTTATTTTTGTTATACTAAATTTATGCACAAAAACTTTTGGCAATATTATTGGGATAGTCTCCACGATTTTGGTGAAGCCATTATCAATATGTTCGTTTTTTTACCTTATTTTTTTTCCGTTTCCACCTTGTTAAAAACATTATTTCATCCTTGGAAGAACTTAATCGTAAAAAAAACTTTTGTTGGTTTTTCCATCTCTGACTGGGCAAATCGTTTTGCTTTTAATTTAATTTCAAGGTCGATAGGTCTAATAATGCGCCTGTCAATAATTTTTTTCTATTTTATTTTCCAGACATTATTAATGGTTTTTCTACCTTTCATTGCACTATCATTTTTCCTTTTTACCCCTATTTTTTATTTCATTTCCCTGACACAAAAAACACCGCAAGAGGAAAAGGATATTTTTAAGAAAAAATTTATTGAAACACATTTATTAAATAGTGAGAATTTACCTCAGGTCGAAAACTGGTCTGAAAATTATTATAAGGAACATATTAGTAAAACAAAATGGTGGAAGCTTTCAAATCTATTTTCTTATCCTCCTTTAGCCCGTGATTGGGCGGTCGGTTTTTCTCCAATTCTCGATCAATATGCGACTGATTTAGCTACCCCTACCTATCTTCACCATATTAAGAATATTGTTGACCGTAATAATGAAATTAAGGAAATTGAGCAAACGCTAACTAAATCAGCTGAAAATAATGTCATTATTGTTGGAGAAGAGGGGGTAGGTAAGCACACTATAGTCGATGCTTTTGCCAAGAAAATTTATTTAGGAAAAATTAATTCTCAGTTGATGTATAAACGAATACTAATGTTAAATATGGAAAAAATTCTTAATGAATTTGTTGACCAAAAACAAAGAGAGAGTTTTTTTGATGACCTTTTAAATGAAGCTTCTCAAGCAAAAAATATAATTATTTTTATTGATAATTTTGATAAATTTATATCTAACGAAGGCGAAGGGGTTGATATGACAATCCCATTTGAAAAATACGCCAAAACTAATTTAATACAAATTATTGGTATTACGACACCCTTTTACTACCAACAATTAATTTTTAATAACGAAAAAATTTCTCGTATTTTTGAGAGGGTTGACGTCTACGAAGTCCCAAAAGATAGGGCAGAAAATATTCTCCTTGATTCGGTTTTTTCTTTCGAGAATATTTATGACTTACATATTCCTTATGAATCAGTCAAGGAAATAATTGAAAAGAGCGAATTTTATTTAACTAATATTCCATTTCCTGAAAAAGCCGTCGACCTTTTAGATACAACCTGTTCTTATGCAAAAGAAAATAATATTCATTCTATTACGCCTGAAATAGTTAATATAGTTTTGACCAAAAAAACTCATATTCCAACTGTCATAACAAAACAAATGAAAGAAAAATTACTTAACTTAGAGACGTTATTATATTCTAAAATTATTCAGCAGGACGAAGCCGTTAATAAACTTTCATCAGCTCTTCGTCGCTCTTTTCTTTTAATCGGCAAGAGGAAAAAACCATTAGCCTCTTTTTTATTTCTCGGTCCTACCGGGGTCGGAAAAACCGAAACAGCCAAAGCAATTTCCCAGGTCTTTTTCACCGAACAATCCAATTCCAACGAATTTCAACAAATTTCAACGAATTTCAGATATCTTCTCCGTTTTGATATGTCCGAATATCAATCAAAATATGATATTCCAAAATTAATCGGAGACATTAATAGCCCCGGTCTGCTTACAAAGACAATTAGAGAACAAAGTTACGGGGTTTTATTGCTTGACGAAATTGAAAAGGCTGATAAAGATATGTTAAATATTTTTTTGACAATTGTTGATGAGGGATATTTCACCGACGGTATGGGTAAAAAAGTCGACTGCAAAAACCTGATTATCATTGCTACCTCAAATGCTAAAGATGAAAATGTATTTTCTCCGGAGTTTTTGAATCGTTTTGATGGAATAATTAGATTCGAATCCTTAAATCAAGAATCCATAGGAATTTTGACTAAAAAAATTATTGAAAGAATTTCAATTGACATATTCAAGTTATACAAAGTAAAAATTTTTGTATCGGAGAAGACAATTAATTTAGTCTCAAAAAAAGGCTTTGACCCAAAATATGGTGCCAGAAATCTTGAAAGAACAATTAGGGATGAAATCGAAGATAAAGTTGCTAAAATTATTCTCTCTGACAAAGCCAAGCAGGGAGATGTGATTAATTTATAAATTGTTATGGGTAAACTAATCGTCATTGAAGGAATTGATGGCTCCGGTAAGCTGACTCAGCTTCACTTGTTGCTTGATTATTTGGATAGAAATAAAATCAAACATTCATCCTTCGATTTTCCTCAATATAAAAAAACATTTTTTGGTGATTTTGCCGGTCGTTTTTTAAAAGGAGAATTTGGCCATTTCAGTCGCATTAATCCATATTTAGCTTCTTTTCCTTACGCGGCCGACCGTTGGCAGGTAAAAGAAAAGCTTTGGCAGGCAATTGATCAGGATCAATTTGTTATTTGTAATCGTTATACACCCTCCTCCATCTATCAGGCTGTTAAGGTTAAACCAATTGAGAGACAAAAATTTTTAGACTGGGTTGAGACACTCGAATATGAGGTTTTTGGTATACCTCGTCCTAATTTAGTTATTTTTTTGTATGTACCGCTCACTTTTGCTCAAACTTTAATTGCAAAAAAAACGAAAGATCAGTACGAAAAAAATTTCAGTTACCTTAAGAAGGTCGAAAATATGTACTTAGATACTGTTAAAATTAATAAAAATTGGGTAAAAATCGATTGTATAGAGAATAACAAAATTATCTCACCGGAAATAATTCATAGGCGGATTCTTGACAAACTGTCTCTTTCTTGATAACCTTTCATTATATGGATAAAAAATTTATTGCCTTAATGGTGTTGTTTTTTATAGTTTTTGGAATTTTTATTACTAATACATTGTTTAGCAAACAACTTACGGGGTTTGCAAGAGCTTCTGCCACCACAGATCCATCTCCTAAAACTTCCCTGATTTTTGCTTGGCCACTGACAGCTAAGGTCGGTGATAAAATTGACATTAATGTTTTTGTCCGAAATGCCAGTAACTCACCAGTTGATAATAAACCAGTAAAATTAGTTACTAATCTGGGAGTAATCAATGGTGCGCAAGAATCAACTACTAATACTGACAAAACAGGCAAGGTTAATTTTGTTCTAACATCTGATACTGTAGGAACAGCTGAGTTGACTGCCTATGTCAATGGAAATACTCCACTTGACCAAAAAGTTACCATAAAATTCGAATGAAAAAGATTACAAAAGTTGTAATTCCTGCTGCCGGATTTGGTACCCGGTTTCTTCCTCAAACTAAGGCGATGCCTAAAGAAATGCTTCCTGTAGTTGATAAACCCGTTATTCAATATGTGGTTGAAGAAGCCATCGAGTCAAATGTTAAGAATATAATTATTGTCACAGGTTCTAATAAAAGGGCCATTGAGGATCATTTTGATGTTCCTCCCGAAGATTTGGTAAAAAATTTATTGCAGGGAAATAAACGAAATCTGTTAGAAGAAATAGAAAAAATATCCAATATGGCTAATTTTATTTATATCCGTCAAAAGGGACCTTACGGAAATGGCACTCCGGTTCTCACAGCTGAACCCGCCATTGAAGATGAACCGTTTGCAGTTTTATGGGGAGATGAATTTATCTATTCCAAGCCACCTCGACTTGCCCAGATGATAAAAGTTTATGAAAAATTTGGCGGAATCGTCATTTCCGGAGTTAAAATAGAGAATAAAGAGGATTTAAAAAGGTATGGAATTGCTGACCTAACCCACGTCGAAAATAATGTTTATAAAATTAATAAAATTATTGAAAAACCGGAAATTGACAAGGCGCCTTCAAATATTGCTACTCATGGAGGATACATTTTGCCACCGGAAATTTTCTCTGCTCTAAAAAAAGTCCAACCGGGGCGGGGAGGAGAGATTTGGTTAGTAGATGCAATTAATTTATTAAGTAAAGAAGGTATACCCGTCTATACGGTAGTTATAAAGAATGGAAAATATTTTGATACTGGAAATAAATTTGAATATTTAAAAACAGTCGTCGAATTTGCCTTACAACATAATGAAATAAGTGAAGAATTTAAAAAATTTATTAAATCTCTTAAAATCTAATTGCAAAATCCTGACTTCACTGATAGAATGTAATCTTATGGTTGATAATACTAAAATTATTGAAGAACTTTTTGTTGCAGGTTCCCATCTTGGACATAAAGCCAATCGAGTACATCCAAAAACAAATAAATTTATTTATTCATTCGAAAATGGTGTTTCTATAATTGATTTAAGTAAAACTGCCGATTATCTCGAAAAAGCAAAAAGGTACGTTTCTGAATTAGGAAAAAGTAAAAAAATTCTTCTTGTTGTTTGTACGAAAAAAATTGCTTCAAATCTAACTAAGGAGTTATCTTTAAAGCACAACTTACCGTTCATAAATACAAAATGGCCAGCTGGTCTTCTTACCAATTTTGAGATGATAATCAAGAATGTAAAAAAATTAAATTCGATGAAGGAAGCAAAAAGCAAGGGTGATTGGAGTAAATTTGTAAAGCACGAACAGGTAAAATTAGATAGGGAACTTAGTAAATTGGAAAAATTTTACGGTGGAATTGCTAATCTTAAAAAATTACCAGATGCAATTTTTATAATTGATATAAAAAAGGAAAAAAATTCTGTTAAGGAATCAGGAGAGATGAAAGTTATAACCGTCGCCGTAACTGATACAAACGCTAATCCAGATCCAATTAATTATCCTATTCCGGGCAATGATGATTCAATAACATCAATAGAGTTTTTTATGAAGCAAATACTCGAAGCTTATGCATCAAGCTTTCTCAAAGCCGGAGAAACAAAAGTAAAAGCTAAATAAGTTTATGAAGTCATAATGTCGAAAGTCTTAAAGTACGTATTTTAAGACTTTAGAGACTTTATGACTTTAAGGACTTTAAGACTTTAGGGACTTTAAAGACTAATTAATATGTACGACATCATAAAACTAAAACAACTTCGCGAAGAGACAGGTATTTCCTTTTCAATGTGTAAAAAAGCTCTTGAAGAATCAAAAAATAATATCGTAGAAGCAAAAAAACTGATGAATAAATGGGGGATTGCCAAAGCTCAGGATAAGGCTGATAGAAATACGGGCAATAGTATTATTTTTTCATATGTTCATCACAATAAAAAGGTTGCCTCTCTTATTCAGCTTGCCTGTGAAACTGATTTTGTATCAGGAAATAAGGAATTCCAGGCTTTAGGAGCAGAGTTAGCAATGCAGGTCGCCTCAATTCCAGCCGAATCAAATGAAGAATTTCTTAAACAAGAGTATATAAGAGATTCATCAAAAACAATTGATGATTTTATAAAGGAAGCTGTCCTTAAATTTGGGGAAAATATTAAGGTTGTAAAATTCATCCGCTGGTCTGTATAATGAACGTTATGGACATTGTATCTACTTTTGAAACACAAGCTCTCAAGACAGTTGCGTCACTCAAGGAAGATTTAAAATCAATTCGCACCGGGCGAGCGTCGCCATCTTTAGTTGAAAATTTAATCGTCGAAACTTATGGCGGTCAGACAAAATTACGGTTAGTCGAAATGGCCACTATAATGGTTGAGGGAGCCTCTTCGATTTCTATCTCCCCTTATGATCCATCTGTAATTCATGATATCGAAAGATCCATTCTAAAATCTCCATTAGGTCTCACTCCGGCCACACAAGGAACAAGAATAGTTATTAGGATTCCATCACTTAATACTGAGCAGAGAGAGAAATATATTAAAGTAGTCGCTGATAAAATTGAAGAAAAAAAAGTTACAATCCGTAATCATCGAGATGATGCCCGAAAAAATATGAAAAATGCTTTTGAAAAAAAAGAAATGAGTGAGGACGAAAAATACAGGTTAGAAAAAGAGGTTGACCTACGATCAACTAAATTTATGAAAGAAATTGATGTTATTAGGGAAAATAAAGAAAGTGAAATTAGGGAAGTATAAAAAAGTCAAAAGTCTTAAAGTCTTAAAGTCGTAAAGTCTGTAAAGTAAAATACTTTATAAACTTTAGAGACTTTATAAACTTTGAGACTAAACTTATGACAATTCTTATATTTTTTATAACTTTATCAATTCTTGTTCTTGTCCATGAATTTGGTCATTTTTTAATGGCTAAAAAAATGGGAGTTAAGGTTGAGGAATTCGGAATCGGGCTTCCTCCAAAATTATTTGGAATAAAAAAAGGCGAGACTTTATATACTTTTAATCTTTTACCGATTGGTGGTTTTGTAAAATTATTCGGCGAGGAATACGATGAATTGGACAGCAAGCACAAGGCCAGGCTTGCCTTAAACCGGACATTTGTCAATAAAAAACCATGGCAGAAAACCTTAATTGTTTTAGGCGGAGTCATCGGAAATTTTTTATTAGGTTGGTTGATTTTTTCGTTTTTAGTGACTCAAGGCGTTCCGGTTCCTACTAATAAGGTTGTTGTCGAAACGGTTACTAAAAATTCTCCTGCGTCAAAGGCCGGTCTTAAGAAAAAAGATGTCATTTTTAAGTTCGTTCCCCCAATCTCCCCAATCTCCCTTACTTCTTCAACTTCCCTAATTACCTTAACTCAAAAATATGCCGGAAAAAAAATAAAACTTTTTATTCAAAGAAATAAACAACAATTAACAGTTGACCTTATTCCAAGAATTAATCCGCCTAAGGGCGAAGGACCATTGGGAATCTCTATTACATCATTTATTGAAAAAAAATATCCTTGGTATACTGCTCCCTATTATGGTTTAATCGAAGCATTCAGTATCACTTCTAAAATTGCCACAGAACTCGGTAAAATGCTTTTGGGTTTTGTGACTTTCAAAAAACAAAATGTCGACGTCGCCGGACCAATTGGCATTGCCAATTTGGCCGGACAGGCAATAAAATTTGGCCGAAATGCCTATCTTGAATTTTTGGCCCTTTTATCACTTAATTTAGCCATAATGAATATTCTTCCTTTTCCTGCCCTCGACGGAGGACGTTTAATCTTTGTTTTATACGAAGGTATAACTAAAAAAAGGCCTAATAAGAATATTGAAAAATGGACAAATTTAATTGGATTTGTAATGTTATTATCTTTGGCGGCGATTATAACTGTTAATGATGTTATAAAACTATTTAGAAAATAAAGTAGGAGTCATCGGTCGAGTCAGTCAAGTCAGTTGAATTAGTCACTGATTTAACCGATTAAGCCGATTAAACCGATTTAACTATTATGCAACACAAGTTTCTCCCTAAGTATCGCTTGATCACCGTTTCCGGCATGATCGCCGTTGGAACAACGACTTTGACTAAAAATTTAGTTAACTCTCTTGGTTGGAAAAATATTAATATTGGTGCTATCCAAAGAAAATATGATCGGTTGAATAAACTTCATGAAAATAAGATGGGCGCATTGTCCCGGAGCGATGATCACGAAAAAAAAATTGATGCTATGACCGAGGAAATGCTTAAAAATGAAAATAAAATAATCTATGAGGCATGGCTTTCCGGTTTTTTTGCCCGTAATTATAAAGATATTTTGAAGATACTTTTAGTCTGTTCACATGATGATATACGGGTTGATAGGGTATCTAATAGAGAAAATATTACCGTTGACGAAGCAAAAAATTGGATAAAACAAAGAGAAAGTGAAAATACGGAAAAATGGCAACGGTTATATGGGGTACATAATTTTTGGAATCCAAAATATTTTAATTTAGTTATCGATACTTATAAAACCGGCCCGTTGGAAACATTAGGAAAAGTACTGGATAAAATCGGTTATGAACATAAATAAAATAACTATTTCAGGAAAAATCTGCACGGGTAAAACTACATTATTAAAAAATCTTGAAAAAAAATTAGGGTGGCCAATTTTTATGACCGGAAAATTATTCAGAGATTATGTAGATAGAAATCATCTTAATCTTGAACAAGTGGAGGAACAAAGCAGTGTTCTAACAAAAAAAATTGATTACCAGGTTCGTGATTTATTACACCAACAAGGTAATTTAATCGTTGACGGTTGGATGTCCGGAATAATGGCAAATAATTTAACCGATGTTTTAAAGGTGCTATTAATTTGTGACGATAATATCCGCTACCAAAGATTTGCCGAGCGGGAAAAAATAAGTTTTTCTGAATCTATGAAGAAAGTAGAGGAAAGACAGAATAATTGGTTTAAAAAACTTGAAAAAATATATAAAAGAAATGATTTCGTCGATCCAAAAAATTACGACCTGATTATTAATACCTCAGATATTTCTTCTGAAAAAGTATTAAAAAAAGTTTTATTGAATGTCACCCCTGCATCTATTAGTTAATAATAATTTTTAATTTTAATTTTAATTTAATAAGAAGAGGTATCATTGTTTCAAACGAAAAAAATAAAAATCAAATAATCGGACTTGCTGGTATTTATATTTACACTGCTATTTATATCTACAGGAAATTAAATTACCAAGTAAACTCAGATTACTTTTCAAACAACACGAATGTATCAATCTATTGATAGATTGATACATATATGAATTTAACCTATGATTTTTCTTTCCTCTTGTTTTCGTTGATGATCCCTATACAATTTCCAGTGGCCAATATAAACTCCCGGATGGATCATAAAGTTAGAAAAGAAATCATCAAGAAAATTTAAAACATTTTCTTTTTTTAGCATCTTATTTATTATATTCACGACTCGAGAGTTTCGTTTATAAAAAGTTGTTGCGTAAAAAAGGATTGTTGCTGTGGATACTTTTAGTGTATCAGCAATATCTCGATAATCAACTTTTTTAATTAACATATAAATTATTGCTAACCGCTTCGCCAACATTACCTTTTCAGTCGGTGAAAGAATATCATCTATTATTAATAAAAAATCTTCCTGACCCTGATATCGAGAAAAAACTTCATAAAATAACTTATATATTTTTGCCAATAATTTTTCGTCGACCATTTTTTTAGATATCCTTGCCATATTTGTACCACTCGCAAATGAATTTGCTACATATATACTCTTAATAATTAATAACGTTATTTTTTATACTTTATGAAATTTATAACCCTATAAACATTTCTTGTCAACCGCTTATAACCTACAACCTCTCAAATAGTTCTGTCCTAGTTAAAAGAGTTTAGGGTTGCTCTAAACCTCATGTTATTTATTAGCAAAAACCTACAAATTACAGCTAATAAATGAGGCTAATTTTATCAAATTAAAATATATTAAAAAATATCAATATACTACTTTAAAATTTGCTTATTTTACGAATGTATCAATCTATTGATAGATTGATACATTCGTGTAAAAAATAAAATTATTTTTTATAATCTTTATTTTACAAATTGACGATCTTTGACAAAATTGTGTTTTTTCCGTAGTGGAACGATTCATCGTTCCATAATAAATCACACCACTACGTATTCTGTGTCAAGACTTGTGAACTCTTACCTTTTATAGACTTTATAAACTTTATAACTTATAATGTAACTTATGTTATATTCAAAGATATTTGGAAAAACACGAAGAGATTCGAAAAAATATGATTCTGCAAATGCTACCTATCTAATTAAGGCCGGTTTTATCGATCAGGTAATGGCAGGAACTTACACATATTTGACTCTCGGTCTTCGGGTGCTCAATAAAATTGAAAATATTATTCGCGAAGAAATTAATACCATTGGTACTGAGGTTTTTATGCCAACCCTTGCTCCAAAAGAACAATGGGCAAAGACAAACAGATTAGAGACAGTCGATGTTTTGATGAAATCTACCCCAGCAAATAAAATTGCCCAAGCAAAAAATGATACGGAATATGTTTTAAGCCCAACTCATGAAGAAACAGTCACTCCATTAGCTCAAAAATTTAATCTGAGTTATAAAGATTTCCCATTCGCGTTGTATCATATTCAAACAAAGTTTAGAAACGAACCAAGAGTTAAATCTGGCCTTCTTCGAGGTCGTGAATTTAGAATGAAAGATCTTTATAGCTTCCATACTACGGTGGAGGATATGAAAAAATACTATGAAAATTCTAAAAAAGTTTATACAAAAATATTTGAAAGACTTGGTATAGGAAAAGAAACGGTTATCTCGCTTGCGTCAGGTGGCTCCTTTACTCAGGATTATTCTCATGAATTTCAAACCATATGTGAGACTGGTGAGGATACCTTATTTTTTGTCGAGAGCACTGGAATTTATTATAATCGCGAGGTCGCCCCATCAGAAGCTCCTAAAATTAAAAGTAACGAAAAAATTTTGCCCCGTGAAGAGATCGAGGGAAAAGGAATAAAGGGAGTGGATGAACTGGCAAAATTTTTAAACATCCCAGTTGAAAAAACTACTAAGACGATGATCTATGAGGCTGATAATCGGATTGTGGCTGTGGCAGTGCGCGGGGGATACACAATCAATGAAGATAAATTAAAAAAGATATTAAATTGCACCGTTTTAAAAATGGCCACTCCTGAAGTGGTTAAAAAAGTCACCGGAGCTGAGGTTGGTTATGCCGGAATTATTAATCTTCCAAAAAATGTTGAGATAATAATCGATGAATCAGTTAACAATCGAGCTAATTTTGAATGCGGTGCCAATAAAACTAATTTCCATTCAAGAAATATAAATTTTGGTAAAGATATTCCAATTCCTGAAAGATTTTATGATATTAAACTTGCTAATGAGGGTGATTTATTTCCTGAAACAAAAGAAAAATATAAAGTAATGAAAGCCGCTGAAGTTGGAAATATTTTCCCACTATATACAAAATTTAGTGATGCCTTTGGATATAAATTTACTGATGTTGATGGTAAAGAAAAACCCGTTTATATGGGTTGTTATGGAATTGGACCTTCACGAATAATGGGAATAATTGTGGAAAAATTTAATGATGAAAAAGGAATTATTTGGCCGGAATCTGTCGCCCCCTTCCAAGTTCATTTAGTTGGATTAGATTTAAATGATGAGTCTGTAAAGTCAAAAGTTTATAAAGTCTATAAAGTCCTTTCAGAAAATAATATTGAAGTTCTTTTTGATGATCGTATCGGAGTGACAGCTGGAAATAAATTTTCTGATGCTGACCTGATTGGAATTCCAGTCAGATTAGTTGTATCAAGGAGGACAGGGGAGAAGATTGAGTTTAAAAGAAGAAACGAAAAGGAAACAAAAATAATTAGTGTTGAAGAGGTCTTAAAATTTATGACAAAATCTCAATAACCAAATTCCAAGTATTCCAGACAATGTCCAATTACCAATTTATCAATGATCAATATTTAAAAAAACTGTTTGGTTAATTGATGATTGAATATTGAGATTTGTTTGTTTCTTGTTATTTGGTTATTGGTTATTTATTCGGTTTAATTTTTTTATGAAAACCATAGTCACCCATCTTTCTCCCGATCTCGATGCCATCGCCTCTGTCTGGTTGATAAAAAAATACCTACCTAATTGGAACGACGCACAAGTTAAATTTGTCCCATCAGGAACGACATTAGATAATCAATCACCGGATTCAGATAAAGATGTTATTCACGTTGATACCGGTCTTGGAAAATTTGACCATCACCAAACAAATGACTATACCTCGGCAACGAAGCTCGTCTATAAATATTTAATAGGACGTGATTATATTGAAGAAAAAGAAATTAAACCATTAGAAAAAATTATTGAGTATGTAAATTCGACCGATCATTTTGCTGAAGTATTTTATTCTGACCCGGAGGCTGACAGATATGATTTTATGGTTCGCCAATTAGTTGACGGATTAAAGGTGATAAATCGTGATGAGGCCAAGCTGATGGAAATTATTTTTTTATTGCTTGAATCTGCTTTAATTGTTTTTAAAAATAAAGTTAATGCCGAAGAAGAAATAAATCGAGGTTTCGTCTTTAAATCATATTTAGGAAGGTCTTTAGCTCTTGAAAGTAAAAATGAGGAAGCGGTCAAGCTTGCCCTAAAAAAAGGCTTCACATTAGTAATTAGACGTCACCCTGAGGTTGGCTTTACTAGGATAAAAACTATTCCCGAGAAAAAATATAGTTTGAGACCTATTTACGAAAAAATTTTGGAAGTAGATAAAAAGGGCAGTTGGTTTTTTCACATTTCAGGACATATGTTACTAAATGGTTCATCTGGAAATCCAAAACTTATACCGACGACTCTATCTATAAATAAAATCATTGAAATAGTGAAGGCTATATAATACAATTGTTACATAGTTATGGGTTATGGGTTATGGGTTATGGGTTATGGGTTATGGGTTATGGGTTATGGGTTACTTAGTTACGTGGTTTTTTTACCAAGCAACCAAGCAGCCAATTAACTAATTAACTGATTGTCTTGCATTGAGAGGAGGCGTAATTAATTTATGGTTTTTGTAACAAAAAGAAAAGGCGAAACAAAAGATAGTATGTTCCGAAAATTTACTCGTTCTTTTATTGATGAGGAAATAGTAGACACATTAAGAAAAAAAATGTTCTATAAAAAACCTTCTCTTAAAAGAAAGGATGAATTAAAGGAAAAAGCAAAAGAAAGGTCTCGAAAACGTCGAAAAATACCTTTTAAGAAAGTATTTAAAAGAATATGATTAATATTGTTTCTTCATCCCGCTATAAGATTAATCGTCAAAAGATAAAAGTTTTTGTAAATAATCTTTTTGAAAAAGAACAGATTAATCCGGAGCATTCTTTGAATATTATTTTTGTGGGGAAAAATAAAATGAAGGTTTACACACAAAAATATAAAAATGAGAAAGAGACTTTACCTATTCTTTCTTTCAAATATGACGAAAATGTCGGCGAAACAGAAATTTTATTAGGCGAGATAGTTATCTGTTTTCCCTTAGTTATTTTACTTGCCGCAGAAAGAAATAAAAGAGTAGACGAGATGATAAACGACCTTGTGAAACATGGAATTGAGAACCTATTAAAATAATATGTTTTACCTAAAGTACCGGCCACAAACATTTTCTGAAATTGATAATCTCCAAGCTAAAGAAACAATTAGCAAAATATTAGCATCAAAGACGTTACCACATGCTTTTTTATTAGTCGGCCAAAAGGGGACAGGCAAGACTTCAACCGCAAGAATTATTGCCAAAGCAGTGAACTGCCTAAATAATAAATTTTCCAAAAATTCATCAACTAAATCTTTTGAACCGTGTAATAAATGCTCAAATTGCCAAAGTATTGGACTTTCATCATTCACTGATGTAATCGAAATGGACGCTGCCTCAAACCGTGGTATTGAGGAAATAAAAAACCTAATCCGTGAGACATCTTTTCTGCCTATGTCTGGCGGTTACCGTGTTTTTATAATTGATGAAGCTCATATGATTACCAATGAAGGATTTAATGCCTTACTCAAAACCCTGGAGGAACCTCCAGATTCAGCGGTTTTTATTTTGGCAACAACTAATTTAGAAAAACTTCCAAAAACAATAATTTCTCGCTGTTTAAAAATTAACTTCGGAAAAGCTAACAGCGTTGATATCTTGTCAATGCTTAAAAGAATTTCTAAGGCAGAGAATATTGATATGAACGATGATTCCTTAGAATTAATTGCGGGCCATAGTGAGAATTCTTTTCGTGACGCATCTAAAATATTTGAAGAAATCACTTTGCAAAAAATTAAATCTGTCGAAGAAATAGAGAAATTTTTAGGAATTCGGGGAAGAAATGATTTGATTGAAACTATCGAAAAAAAAGATTTGAAAAAAACTTTAGTTTGGATAAATAATTTTTCTCAAAATGGTGGTGATTTTAAAAATCTGATCGAGGATATTCTTAATCAATTGCATACACAGCTAATGATTAGAAATAATATTTTAGAAAGTGATGCCAAAAAATCAATTTTGACATTGACTGAAATCTCTCTACTGATGAAATTATTAATAGAAGCCTATCAAAATTTGCGAAATTCACCCATAGATTCTTTACCAGTTGAAATTGCCCTTATCGAGTTCTACAATAGAATAAGTTCATAAAATAAAATTAAGTTTGTAATGATTAAACTTTATGGACTTTATAACTTTACAAACTTTATAGACTAATAAATATGGTAAATCCATTTGGCGCCTTAGGTGATCTTCAGAAGTTACAACAACAAGCTCAGAAGATGCAAGCTGCTTTACAATTAGAACAGGTTGTCATTGAAAAAAACGGAGTCAAAGTAATCATTCGTGGTGACCAAATAATTGAATCAATAGAGGTTGACGGTATTGTAGAAAACAGAATTGCCGAGGCCGTCAACGAAGCTGTCAAAAAAACACAGGAATTAGCGGCAAAAAAATTAATTGAAATTTCAAGCCAGCCACAACAGCAACAATAAGGTTAAAAATTTATTATGTTTAAATTATTTTCTGGTTCTGCTAATCCAAAATTATCAAGTGAAGTCTCAAAACTTCTTAATGTACCGATTAGTAAATCCGAAGTAACCCGATTTGATAATTCAGAAATTAAAGTTACAATCCAGGAAAAAGTCAAGGATGATGTTTGTGTGATTATCCAACCAACTGCCAATCCAACTGATACTCACTTAATGGAATTATTCTTTTTTGCTGATGCTTTAAAAAGAATGCAAGCTAAAAAGATTATCGCTTTTATTCCATATTTTGGTTACGCCAGACAAAACCGTGGTCATAGAGTCGGGGAGTCCGTATCGGTTAATGTTGTCATCCGTTTTTTTGAAACAATCGGCTTTGATCAGGTTTATACATTTGATTTACACGATGAAGGCACTGAGGGGATTTTTTCTATTTCATTTAAAAATATTTCTACGTTTTCGATTTTAGGTCGGGAAGTCGCCCATTATTTGAAAGATAATAAGAATACCGATGAAGTCGCCGTAGTCTCTCCTGATCAGGGAGGCGTAGAAAGAGCTCAGACTTTTGCTGAAAATTTTTTTCATACTAATAATGTTGATATTGCGGTTATTGAGAAAAGACGAAATCTTGATAAAATCCATGTTTCAAAAGCACTTAATTTGTACGGTGAAGTAAAGGGTAAAACCTGTATCATCGTTGATGATATTATTACATCAGGTGGGACTTTAGTCCACGCTGCCGAATTTTGTCTGAAGAGAGGAGCGAAACGTGTCCTTGCTTGTGTCGTTCATCACGATTTTTCCCCAAATGCAGTAAGTGTTCTCTCCAATGGACCTTTTGAAAAAATATTTATGAGTAATTCTATTGCCCTAAAAACTGACCAAAAATTTTCTAAACTCAAAGAAATTTCCATCGCCCCATTGATCGAGCAAGAACTCAAAAAATTGCTTTAAAACTTATTCCTCCCCTCAATTGCTTTTTTTAGAGTCATATAATCGGCGTATTCAAGATTTGCCCCCATCGGCAATCCATAAGCAAGACGGGAAATCTTAATCTCCAAATTTCCTAATTTCTTAATTTCTGTCAGTTTGTTTTTAATATAAACCGCCGTCGCTTCTCCCTCCATATCAGGATTAGTCGCCAATATAATTTCTTTTATTTTTGATTCTGAATTCTGAATTCTAGATTCTAAATTCCTTATTTTTAGATCATCCGGCCCAACACGATTTAACGGATCAATCTTACCGTGAAGGACATGGTAAACTCCGTTATAAATCCGTCCTTGTTCAAAAGAAAGCAAATCAAGGACGGTCTCAACGACACAGATTATGGAATGGTTCCGCTCACCGTCCTCACAAATTTCACAAATTTCTTTTTCAGTAAAATTAAAACAATTTTTACAAAGCTTGGTTTTAGATTTTAAGTCGGAAACATTATTGGCAAATTCTTTCAGATCCTCTTCAGGTAAATTAAGCAAAAAAAAAGCCAGCCGATTGGCGGTTTTTTCACCAATTCCGGGAAGCCGTTCTAAAAATAATGATATATTTTTTAAACTATTAGGTAAAGATGACATAAAAATAATTGATCTATATAATAACCAATAACCAAATACCAACCTGCCTACCGGCAGGGAGGGAAACAAACAAATTGCAATATTCAATTAACAATCAACCAAATTGTTTGGAGTACTTGGAATTTAGTTATTGGAATTTTACAATTGTATAACTTCTGCTACAATCAGTGGTTTTCTTCCGGTCGCTTTTCTAAAAAATTCTTCAAGATTTTTTATCACTTCGTACTGCATTTTTCCTGCATCAAAAGCCTGGCCTTTTTTCGTTAGGAAAACACTTTTGATCATTTCTTCTGCTTGTAGGTACAATCTCCTTTCTTCTTTTTCAAAAATAAATCCCCGGGAAAATATTTTTGGTTTTCCAATTAATAATCCTGTACTATCAATTACAGCAATTGCAAAAACTATTCCGTCGGTCGCCAAAGTCTTCCTGTCTCGAAGAATAACACTTCCTACATCGCCAATTCCATAAGCGTCAACGTAAATATTTTTCGTCTCAACCTTATCCCCTTTATAAGCTTTATTTTTTACAAACCAGATAGTCTCGCCTTCGTCAAGGGAAAAAATATCATTTTTCTTATAACCAAGTTCCTCGACTAAATTCTCATATTGTTTTTGATGACGGATTGTCCCTCCAATTGGAATAAAGTATCTCGGATTAGTAAATCTAACTAAAAATTTAAGGTCTTCCTGATTGCCGTGACCAGAAGAATGAAGTTGATCGGCGATGTCTGAGTAAACTACATCCGCTCCTTCTTCAGACAACTGTTCTATCGTTTCATAGACTCCATTTTCGTTTCCAGGAATTGGATCTGATGAAAAAATTATTTTATCGCCTGTTTTAATTTGAATATTTTTGTTTTGTCTATCTGCTAACTTGGACAAAGCTGATCCATATTGTCCCTGTGAACCGGCGACGATTAAGCAAACCTTATTTGGAGGAGTTCTACTAACTTCTTCTTCCTTAATAAAAAGGCTTTGGGGAATTGGTAAATATCCAATACTCGAGGCAATCTGAGTATTTTCCCTCATCGATCGACCTAAGAAACAGATTTTGCGGTTAAATTTAATTGCCGCATCAACACATTGTCTGATCCTTGAGATATTTGAGGAAAAAGTTGTCATAATAAATTTACCTTTAGTCTTTCTCATCTCATCTTCAAAAGTCTGCCCAACAATATTTTCAGATAGCGTCAATCCTTCCCGCTCACTGCCTAAACAGTCGGATAAGAGACATAGAATACCATTATGACCTGCTTTCGTAATTTTATAAAAATCCGGCCCCGGACCATAAGGAGGAGTCAAATCTAATTTAAAATCGCTCCCGTGATATATCGTCCCAACCGGAGTATTGATAATAATGTGAGTCGTATCGGGAATTGAATGAGTCATCTTTACATAAGAAATTTTAAAATCTCCAAATATATATTCTTTATTAAAATCAACCCGATTAACAGTAATTTTTTTATGCTTATCTTTAAATTTATTTTCAATAAACATTGAAGTTAACAAACTGGCATAAACCGGCGGTCGGCCTAAATCATCATAAAGTAGGGGTAGGGCCGAAGTGTGATCTTCATGTCCGTGAGTGATAAGAATAGCGCGAATATACTGTTTTTTATCCTTAAGATAACTAATGTCAGGAATGACAAAGTCGACTCCTAACTCTTTTTCCTTAGGAAAACCTATTCCACAGTCGATTATGACAATGTCTTTTAGCTTTTCATCATTGTATGATTCATACACATACATATTTTTAGTGACACCAACGATACCACCAAGCGGAACAAAGTGAAGTTTATACGAAATCATATTTATTTAATTTCTATAATATTTATAATTGATATAATTATTATAACACTTATGAAACTTTCAGCCAAGCAAATTAAAATTAAATTAGAAGAGGTTATGGACCCTGAATTAAATATTTCAATTGTTGACTTAGGTTTAATCTATAATACTAAAATAATCAAGAATAAAGTCAAAGTAATTATGACGTTAACGACTATTGGTTGTCCATTATTTTCCTTAATAGAAACTCAGATAAAAGATAAAATTAAGGAATTAGGTATCAAAGAAAAAAATATTTTATTAGAATTAACATTTGATCCGCCTTGGTCAATCGATAAAATGAGCAAGAAGGGGAGGGCGATGTTAGGTATATAAATCCGAAGCACGAAATCCGAAATCCGAAATAAATTCGAATTTTGGAAATTTAAATTTTAAAAATTGTTTCGAATTTCGATATTCGAATTTCGAGTTTAAAGAATTATGGCTAAAGGTACTATTCTCGGAGATACTTTTGAACAGTTGGCAGAACTGGGAGCGTCAACCGCCAAACAGACTGTCAAAGCAGTCGGTCAAATCGTTAATCCATTTGATCAGCCAAAAACCTCGGAGGTTAGACAAAACTCGGAGATTAAACACGGGCAAAATCATACCCCCGTTGATTTTGATAAATTAAAAAATAATTTTCAGAATAAAGATAAGCAAAAAGCTGATGTCTTAGCTCAAGCTTTAAAAAATCGTTTATTTCAAATAGTTAAAAGGGAAGACGAAAAAATCATTGAAAGAAAAGATATGAAGGAAAAACAAAAAGAAAGGGACGAGGAAAATGAAGCGTATGAGAAAAGAAGGAGAGAACAACAAAAAAAGCAAGCACAACAACAGGATGATATGCCAACTGGAAAGGGTAAAAGGGGAGTGGCGACTCGGAAAAAAACTTCCGATCAACAACACGTCGAGAATAAACCGGCGTCAGGAAAGCAGTAAACGGGATGTAGCTCAGATGGCTAGAGTGCGGCGTTCGGAACGCCGAGGTCGTGAGTTCAAGTCTCACCATCCCGACCAAGTTAAACTTTTTTCAAATTCAGAGGCGATTGGTTGCTCGCTCGCCCCGCCTTCGGCGGGTCTCGCTTCGCAA
>PEVZ01000060.1:0-2184 GCA_002779665.1 Candidatus Roizmanbacteria bacterium CG06_land_8_20_14_3_00_34_14
CGCTTACAATCAAAAGGCAATAATAAAAGAAATACCCATTAATTTTGTCGATAGGACAGAAGGAGAATCAAAAATAAACTCAGTTCGGTATATTACTCAAATACTATTTTATGTTTTTACACACTCCTCTTTTATTAAATTTATTATCACCGGTTTCTTTGGATTTGGTATTGATTTTGGATTCGCATACCTCTTCATTAATTTATTCCACATCGCAAAAACAACCGCAAATATGATGAGTGCGGAAATAGCGATTATCACAAATTTTTTTGTTAATAATTTCTGGAGCTTCAAAGATAAAAAAATCGGAGGAGGTTTGTTTGGATATGTAAAAAAATTCGTATTATTTAATGTCGTTTCTTCAGGATCAATTATAATTCAGGGAGGTGGGCTATTCCTGATGCTTCAATTGTTTGGAGATAAGATTATTTCATTAGGAATGATATCGATTTCATCGTGGATAGTGTATAAAATAGCGATTATTACATTCATCATTATCCCTTATTCATACGTCCTTTATAATAAGGTTATTTGGAAGAAATAAATCAATTTTTCTTTGCATATTCGCTCGAAATCCATCCTTCTTTCTGTCCATCAATCCGTATTTTAAACCACCCCGTTTGTTCTTCGAGGAGTTCAAACCGTTGTCCAGGATTCACCCGAGCCGATTCACTTCCTGCAAGGGTGGGTTCTTCCCGAACCCTCAACCATCCCGTGGGAGTATCTAAGATACTCACTGTATTTCCTGGTTCATTTATAGATGCGGCAGCGGTTGCAAGTTGAGTAGACTCTTCTATGGTATATTTGGATTTTTGACTGGGGTCAAGAGCCAGTTTTACAAATGCATGCAACTGGAATCCTGGACTTAGATTGATTTTTTTTGACCTGCGACTAAACCCTGGCATGAATACAGAAAGTTCATGATTCCCCTGGGTGACATCTTCTAAGGTAAGAGGGGAAACCCCTTTTTCATCGTTGTCTATGTAAATAAGAGCTCCCGAAGGCTCTGTTTCCACTACCAGGCCGCTTGACTTATCGAACCCCTTCAGACGTGTAAGCCAGTATACATCAGCCCATGAACCAATATCTGTGTTTTCAAGTTGCACGTCAACATAGGTAAGAGAACCTGAAAAGATGGAGATTTTCTTTTGCCAAGATGCTGCCTGTGTAGCCACTCCGTCCGGAACGATTTTCAACATATATTCGCCTTCCTTATGAGTGTTTGTATAAGGCGTGTTTCCCTTCATGACATTATCCAAAAAAACAGCCGCACCTGGCTTTGATTCTACTTGGAGCCTCCCCTCTTTTTTTCCCGCAATATCAAACAAGAGTTTTATTACCACAAACACGACGAATGCAATGACAAAAATAGCCACAAGTTTTAGCTTCCCTTTCATACATTCCAATTGTAATTCGTCATACCTTTTATAACAAGTGATTTACGTTATCTCTACTTCCGTGTCATTCCCGCGCAGGCGGGAATCCAGACTAAAATTACAAATATAAGCACAAATTTTTATAAAGAAAAAATTCGTTTGACAATTATAGGTCACATGTATATAATCACAGTTATGATATCTATATTTTCTTCCCAATCAGCTTGCTTTAGGCGACTCTACAGGGAGAGTAGTAGGTATTGTTCTGCTTAAAAAAACAACCCTTTCACTATTACTCAACCCCCGAATTAAGAACGGGGGATTTTTTTTAGAAATTATTTTAATTATAAATGAAAAATTATCAAAAATTTTTGTTAACAACCACTTTACTTGCTGTTGCCTTAACTGGATGCGGTGGGATTGAGGGGCAAAAAGCTCTCAAAGAAGCTGTTGCCTCAGGAAATTGTACTGAACTTATGCCTCTAGCAGATGGAGCGATTCAACTGCCACCAGGATTCATTGTTCATGAAACAGATGGAGTTGCAGCCGGAGGGACTCACAGTATTCCTTATAAAAAATTTGAGAGCATGAGAGAGGGCCTGGAAAAGTTAATAAAGGTAAATTTGGAGAGACTTATTGGCTTTGTCCCCAATTTAAAAAATAATCTGTACCAATTATGAATTGGAATTATTATATATGAACGAACAAACAATTATACCAATTTCTGACATGCCAGATTCAGGTGGATTTTTTGGTAACAATCAAGTTACATTGAAGCAACTTGCTGGTGGGCCAGATCACAAAGAAG
>PEVZ01000060.1:2231-7008 GCA_002779665.1 Candidatus Roizmanbacteria bacterium CG06_land_8_20_14_3_00_34_14
GTACAGATTGGAAATAACAACTATTTTTTTATTGGCACAAGATCTGCGGGAGATGATATTGATCCCGAATCACATACTATAAAAATAGTAGGTGGAACATGTATTGGAGGGAAAGAAACTATCTCAGGGTTCGATAAAGCAGGAAACGTTCATTCACTATTGGAAAGTGAGGTACCAGACACATTGGATGAGCAAATAAACTCATTAGTCTTAAATCCAAAACCAACACTCTATGAAGTGGATATTATTGAAAGAACTACAAAATTCATTAAAGCACTAATGAATGGAGGCATGTCGCCGAAACATGATGTTTCGCTTTATTGGCATGTCCCATACCCTGAATATCTGTTATATCTTAAACAATATTATGATTCAGGTGTTCTTACAGATGTTCAATGTAAAGAACTCGCCACGTTTTTAAAAAAAAAGACTTCAGTATTAGAAGATTGGTTCTCTAATAAATTGAAAAAACAAATAAATCCTATTCAATTTGGTAGTCCTTTAGAAAACATAATAACACCTGTAAATTTGTTCGAAAAGCATTTAGACTTGGAAGACACCCTAGAAATGTTAAAACAAGACAAACTATGGAATAGTATTATTAATACAACTATGATTTCTTCATGGACTCAACTTGCTGATGCTAGCTATAGTTATATGTATCTGCAACAAAGTGATGGTCAAACAACAATAGGTATAGAGGATCCTGGAGAAGGAAAAATATTGTCAGTAGCAAAAAAAATGGCACAAAAAAGTGGAATACCTTTCAATATGACCTGTTTATATCCTCATCCAGGAGTCCTTGAGGGTGTGAGCAAGCCCGCTCGTCTTTATCGACATCAGAAAACAATCCCTGATGAAGTTTTATTAGTTCATAGACAGTATTAATATGTATACCATTTTCTATAAGGAGGCAAAGTTAATTATTTTAGGATCTAGCATCCTCTCATGTGGAGGGGGGCTGTCATACAAAGACCAGATGTCCTGTTTAGATTCTTTATACATAAAAAGGGGGATAAAAGTAATTCAGTTAAATGAACTTGCCAGTCTCCCATCTGATTTGGTCTATGTTACTGCATCCGAATTGGGGCCCGCAGATAAACCTCCTATAAATAAAGCAAAAATTCCCGAAATGATTAAGCTGTTTTCTAAGCGGACAGGAAAAAAAATCGGAGGAATATTGCCAGTTGAAGTTGGTCAAGAAGCTATTGCGTTTGATGCAGCTTTACAAAGCGGTCTACCTATTATTAATTCGGATTTAGCCGGTTTACGTGCGGTTCCTAAAGCAACCCTAAACGGACTTAAGATGCAAAATGTACCATTTACACGATCGCCATTAGTTGTTCTAACAGCTACTGGGAAGGTTTCATATATTGATAAAAATACAACACTTGAAGAGGACGAAAAACAACTAAGACAAATTGCAGAAGATACTAAAGACGTTATCTTTATTGTGGGTGGACTAATTACAAGTAAAATGATATTAAAATATCTTAATCACTCATCATTAACAATTACTTCTCAAATTGGCAAAAGTATCGACTCAGGAGAAAATTTTACAAAAAAAGTGCCGTTACATTTAGTATATTCTACAAATGGGAAAATTAAAAAAATAATGAAAATAAACGAAGTTGGATTTTCTGAAAAACAAGTGTATATTGAAACCTCTTTTAAAGAGGACAACCTCTGTACTCTTACAATAAAAAATGAGTATATGAAAATAGTCGGAAATAATATTAAATTTCAATTCCCCCAATTAATTACACTTTTCAGTAATGAGAAAAAACGGGGTTTATCGGCATCGGACTTAGAAGAGGGTATGTTGGTTGAAATCAATATTTTCGACCCATTACCATTTTGGAGTAATTATTACTCGAATAATAACTTATATGAATAATGTCATAGACATATTTTTGTCCATCGTCAAGATCGATAGCCCTTCGGGTAAAGAAGGACAAATAAGTCTGTTTTTGCAAAAATGGCTTACTAATAATAAGTTCCAGCTCAAGATCGATACTGTTGGAAATATATATGCAAAAAATAATGTGAAAGGAGTTCCATTACTGTTTTGTGCTCATATGGATACAGTACAACCAGGAGAAAACATTAATCCAATTGTCAAGAATGGCATAATAAAATCTGATGGGAAAACTATTCTTGGAGCTGATAATAAGGCTGCAATTGCCGCTATAATGAGTGCGGTTGATACGAATTGCAATCGCAGCTTGGAAATACTCTTTACTGTGAAGGAAGAAACGGGGGATGGAGTGGAGCACTTCCATTTTGAATGGATTGAGGCAAAAAAAGCTCTCATTTTTGATAGTGTAAAACCGTTGGGTGGAATAATACTTCGCTCTCCCTATATTTATAATTTTGATATTCAATTCACAGGTAAAGCCGCTCATTCCTCAACGCCTAATGCTGGCATAAATGCATTTATACCTGCATTCAAAATGCTTTCCAAACTGCCAGTTGGCAGTATAGATAAGGATGAAACAACCATAAATGTTGGTCTTGTTGAGGGTGGAACGGGAATCAATACCATCCCCAATACCATTCATATTCAAGGTGAGGTGCGAAGCTACAGTAAAAAGTTATTTGACCAACATCTTAAAAAGATAAAGCAACTGGCAGAAAAATATGCAACTAAATATAAGGTTAAATATACTTTTGCACTCAATGGCTACTGCTCTGGATACACTCATAGTTATAAAGATCCACTTATTGGTTTAGTGTCGAATATTTTCCTGCAGTCTGCTATAAAACCAGTTATATATGCTCATTCTGGCGTAAGTGACGCAAATGTACTCAATGAGCATGGTATTAAGACACTCAATCTGTCTGATGGAGTGCAATTTCCGCATACTACCAGTGAACAAATTAACGTTCAAGATTTAATAAATTTGAGTAAACTCGTACAAAAATGTATTACAGAATTGTGATATCATATACCTATCATGGAAAGCAATATTAAACAATTAATCACAAATGCTATTCAAAAAAGTCAGGCTGATTTTACTGATGAAGTGCAGTTGTCTATCCCTCAACTTCAATTTGGGGATTATTCCTCCAATGTAGCGCTCATTTTGGCGAAAAAACTCAAGAGGAATACAATGGAAATAGCAATACAGATTGCAGATTCAGTCCAATCCAATGAAAACATTGAAAAATGCGTGGCAATCAAGCCTGGATTTGTTAATGTGTGGATTAAAAAGAACTGTATTTTTGAAGCGCTCAATCGTCCATTAGAAGAAAAACTGGGAAGTTCTGACTCTTTGGCAGGTGTCAAAATAATGGTTGAATATACCGATCCAAATTTTTTTAAAGAATTTCATGTAGGTCACTTATACAGTAATATCGTAGGGGAATCGCTCACACGTATTTTTGAGGTAAATGGCGCTCTTGTTAAGAGAGCAAACTATCAGGGAGATGTAGGTATGCATGTATCTAAATATCTTTGGGGAGCCCAAGAAAAGATGAAAAAAGAAGAATTGACTATACAAATAATTAGTACCTTGAATACCAGTGATAGAGCCAAATTCATGGGCCAATCGTATGCCTTAGGAACTCAAACTTATGAAAGCAATGAGCAGGCAAAGAAAGAAATGAAAGAAATTAATAGAAAAGTATATACAAATGATCCAACTATCCACGATTTATACGAAAACAGCAGAACGTGGACACTTGAATACTACGAAACAATCTATGAACGGCTAGGAACGCACTTTGACTACTATTATTTTGAACGAGAAACAGGGAAAATTGGCCTAGAATTTGTCAAGGAAAATTTAAAAAAGGGCATTTTTAAAGAAAGCGAAGGTGCTATAGTTTTTAAAGGTGAGGAATATGGTTTACATACTCGTGTATTCGTTAATTCTGCGGGATTTCCTACCTATGAGGCAAAAGATTTAGGACTTGCTCCAACAAAATATAAAGATTTTCCATACGACAAATCGCTTATCGTGGTTGGAAGTGAAATCAAAGAATATTTTACCGTTGTAATGAAAGCGCTTGAGCTTATTAATCCTGAGCTTCGTAAAAAGACATCTCACGTGTTTCATGGAATGGTTAACGTCCCAGAGGGCAAAATGTCAAGTCGCCTTGGTAATGTGATCACTGCGAATTGGCTCTTGGATGAAACACAGAAAAAAGCATTGCAAAAAATGCAAGAAGTAACCAAAACAAATGTTCTAAAAGCTAGAGTTGATACACAGAAACAAAATTCAACAGCAGAAATTGTGGGAATGGCAGCAATTAAATATGCACTGTTAAAAAATGGAATTGGCGGAAATATTACATTTAATTTTGATGAATCAGTGAGTTTCGAAGGAAACTCTGGTCCATACTTGCAATATACATATGTACGTTGTCAGAGTGTCCTTGAGAGAAATAATTTAAATGACATGGTATTTAATTACTCTGAGGACTTAATCATGAATAATGAGGAACAAGCGCTTATGAGGTTTATGTATCAATTCCCTGAGAATGTTAAACGAGCAGCTGTTGCTCAAAACCCTAGTATTATCGCAACTTATTTATTTAACCTTGCACAACAATTCAATGTTTTTTATCAGAATAATTCAATATTAAAATCGGGGGGAGAACAAAAACAACTAAGACTTTTTTTGACGGTAATTACGGCAAGAATAATAAAAGAGGGGCTTTATTTACTCGGAATAAAAACGGTTCAGAAGATGTGAGAAGTACTTTGTCCTTCCCGCAAACGCGGGAATCTAGAGGATAATTTACATTATTTAAAAATTGATAATTTTAGACT
>PEVZ01000022.1 GCA_002779665.1 Candidatus Roizmanbacteria bacterium CG06_land_8_20_14_3_00_34_14
AAAACAGTTGGACACCGAGGTCTAAATGATTGATTAGAGCTTAATGAAGAGCTAAAGAAGATTTACAGGTCAGGATTTGGTTACCAGTGCCTGAACTATCATTTGATCATCCTTTTGGACGTTTTAGTACCCCAGGAATTAAATTTGGTTTACAGGGGGGAGTGGGAGTATCTCCGTCTGAAGGTGTCCCTAAACCAGCAGGCTCATCAACACCTTTAATTAGTGAAGTTAAAGGCATTACTGGCATTAGCGACCGAGAAGGTTTCCGTAGTAATAATGAACCACAAGGACAAGCTATATCGACGACTCCTATTTCCGCTCCAAAAACTACTAAGTAATTTTATTAAGTTAATTCTCCTAATATTTAAATATTTTTCTCGCATTTATAATCAAAATTACACTAATTTCAACACTTTAATTAATTAAAGTGTCGTGCTTAAATTCCTCTTTGTTTTTTACGCTCGATTTCAAATTTTTGTCTCCACGCCGATTTCCAATCAATTCCATAGGTTCCCGGTTCGCGAAAAAATAATTCTTCAAAAAAATCTTTTATCCTGTCATTTCCAGCTACGCTTTCTATTATATTTTTAATTTCTTTACCCTCAGTTATCATTGCGTGAAATTTAGCAATTGTCCGAGAAGATACTTTAAGAACGTCCGAGATAATCAGATAGTTAATATCTTTCATCAACAAATAAACTATTGCTACCCTTTTTGCAATCATAATTTTTTCCGTTGGAGACAAAAGTTCATACATTATTCCTTCGAATCTTTCCTTTTTACTCATGTTGGAGATTACCTCAAACATCAACGAATAAAGTTTTTTCAAAACTTTATCTTCAACTCGGTATTTCGAAATTCTGGTCATATCAATAACTTTAATTAATCAGAGTATTTTATGTCAACCGCTTATAACCTACAACCCGTGAATCATTCCAGACTTAACCAGGAGTGTTCTGTATTGCTCCAAATACAATATGATTTATGGGCAAAAACCTACAATTTACAATTAATATATGAGGCTAATTTTGTACAATCGAAGTGGGATAATTTAGTCGATATATATATTTCGTTTTATCAGCCCCATATTTTTAAAAAATATTTAAAAACATAAAAAAAATTATGTTTAAATACTTTAATTAATTAAAGTATTTCTATCTATTTCTATCGAAATATATTATAAACTAGTTCAAAATTGTTTTGACAAAGTAGTAGTAGTAGTAGTAGTAAAATTCTTATATATGATTGCTAATGAAATGTTAAATGTAATCGATTTGATGAAACCTCCACCAAAAACCATAGGAAGATATTTTACCAATTTAAAAGATGACATAGTTACTTTTACTTCATTACCTATAATTGGTAAAGCAATAGCAGGTAATAAAGAAAAAGGCGCAATAAAAATTATTACAGATGTCAAAGAGGCTAATCTGTTCAAATTAAAATTAATTCATAAACTACCTAAAGAGTATTATTCAGTAATGGAATTAACAGATCTAACTACAAAAGAATTAATTCTATCAGCGAAAGAAAAACCTAATAAATTTCGTCTAATTATGAAATCTAATGACCAACTTTTTTTACACATTATAAAAAAGATGTCTATAGAAGATTTAAAACGCTTTATTAATGATGGGGTTTTTACTCAAAAAGAATTAGTAACTTGGTCGAAAAAACATATTCCTTGGGTAGCGGAGCGAGGTCATTGGGTAAGGAAAAATTATGGTGATGAGATCATTGGAAAGTTTATTTCTAAAAACGGCGATCCGGAATATGGACTTGATAATAAAGAATACGGTTTTGGCTATTTTCTTGAAAATGGACGTCGCTCTTGGATTGAAAAAAATTATGGGACAGAGTTCGATAGTGAAATGTTAGAACAATATGGCGATCGTGTCCCTGATTCAGTTGATTTTATTGTGGATATTGTAAATAAGTTAAATGAAGTAATAACAAGCAGATAATTATAACTCATAATAATCTCCACTTGCTATAGTGAACAAGTGTTTACTATAATTGACTTCATATGATCGATGAAAGGCTTGGAGCAATAAAAAAATTTTTCCGCAAAAATAGACGCTTACCATCTTATTCGGAGATGTTAAAGCTTTTTAATATCTCTTCTAAAAATGCTGTTTTTAAAATAATCAATAAATTAATTGATTTGGGATTTATTGAAAAAGACAGCAAAAAACTTTCTCCAACTAAAAAGTTTTTTGCCCTTCCCCTTCTTGGGGTTATCAAGGCCGGCTTCCCAATTATGGCTGAGGAAAATAAAGATTATTTAACCATCGATGATTATTTGATTGAAAACCCACAAACTTCATTCCTCTTAAAAGTGTCTGGAGATTCAATGACCGGAGTCGGAATATTTGAAGGAGATATCGTTATAATTGAAAGAAATAAAAATGCCAACATCGGCACAATTGTTCTTGCTCAGATTGATAATGAATGGACATTAAAGATTTTAAAAACCGACCGGAAAAAACATATTAATTACCTTGAAGCCGCCAATCCAAAATATCCACCTTTTTATCCAATTAACGACCTACAGATCTATGGTATCGTAAAAGGGGTGATCCGTAAGATTAATTAACTTCATTAGTTCTTTTTCGGTTGAAGTAATAACGGTTTGATAATTACCAATTAGATTAAATATTAATTTTTGGTTTTTGTGATCAAGTTCCGAAAATATATCATCAAGAAGCAAAATTGGTTTCTTTCTAAAAAAATCTTCTAAATATTTCAATTCATTAATTTTTAACCAAAAAAGCCCAAGCCTCTGTTCACTGCGAGACCCGTAGAAATGAATATTTTTTTTATCACCATTAATTAAAAAAATATTATATTCGTCCCGGTGTGGACCAATCAAAGTTCTTTTAACCAATAATTCTTTTTTAAGAGAATCAGAAAATAGTTTTTGACTAATTTTATTTTCTAAATATTCTATTTCAAATTCTTTTGAATCTATTATTTTATTTGAGTTTAAGTAAGTAACATATTCTCTTCTTTTTATAATTAAATACGATCCATTTTCAATCAAAAGTTTATTCCAATAAGAAAGTTCAGCGTCAAGATTTTCACTATCAAAACCTACTTCCAAAATTTTATTTCTTTTTCTTAAAGCTTGGTTATAGTTTGTCAGGCGCTTTTTATATTCCCTGTCTATTCCCGATAAAAATTTATCAAAATATTCGCGACGGATAGACATTGTCCTATCGATAATTTCAATTTGTTCGGGAGAAAACAAAACTACTGGAATTAAATTTTTTAAATATGAATGGCGACCCTTCTTCGTCTTTTCTAAAAAATATGTTTTTAATAATCCAAAATCATTTATCGTCAAATCTATTCTTAGATTGCTACTATTATTATTATTTTTATCTTCAATCTTGGCCTCGACATAACAATTATTTTCGGCAAATTTTATCAATTGTTCCTCACGGCTTTCTCTAAATCCTTCACCGCTCAAGATAAAATAAATTCCTTCCAGTAAATTGGTCTTACCGCGCTCATTATCTCCTAAAATTACTGTTAAATTAGAGTTAATTTGAAATTGGTTATCTGAAAAATTACGAAAGTTGTGAAAAGAAATTAATTTAAGATTCATGAGCTTATTACTGTCCCTTTAAATTCCTGACCGTTTATAATTTTTTTAATATTCTCCATATCATTTCCATTGGCGATGGCGACCGTTAGATTAAGACTGGTTGCCAATTTGGTTGCAATTGGATCAAAAGGTGAATTGTGGCCAGGTATCCATCTATCCCCGACCAAATCTTTCATCTCCCCCCAGCTGATTTTCTCTAAAGGTTTAGCGTCGGAAAATTTACCAGGATCCTTATCAAAGACATAATCAATGTTTGACATATTGATAATCATTTTCGCTTTATGATCACGAGCCAATATTACAGCGTCATAATCTGTGGAGCATCCAGGCATCCAACCGGCTCCGATTGCGACTGGTTCCGTCCAATTTTCAAGCTTTCTATCATAATGTTGCATTACTCGGGGGTTGGCAATATCCTGAAATATCGTTCTAAGAAGATGACCGTTAAGATGAGTTGAGTGTATCCCTAACCAGTCTAAATCTTCACGCGTCAACTTTCCAATCACGGCTGAGCCTGCTTCTTGATAACGTCTGGCTAATTTTCCTCCACCGGCAATCAGCATAAACCTTTTACCTATCACCACCTCTTCACGAATCATTTTATTTAATTTAATTAAAAAACCCGTATCTATTCCCCCATTTGGGACGATAAGACTACCGCCGACCGAAATGACAATTGGGGATTCTTGCATATGAATATATTATACCCTAAAAGATTCCACCGCCAAGACCAAAGACAAAAGCAATTAATCTGATAATTAAAAATGAAGCGATTAAAAGAGCAAATCCAATAATTCCAGCCGTTATTTTTCCTTGACCGGCTTTTATTTTCTCCGGATTTCCCTGTGACATCATATAATCATATCCCCCGGAAATAAGGACAAAAAGAAGAATAATTCCTGCCATCGGTATAATAAAACCTAAAGCTTTTGTGATAATTCCCCCTAAAGTACTGACGCTGTCATCAAGCGGTCCCTGGATTTGAGTAGGAGTACCTCCTTCATTTGAAATATTTAATGATTGAGCAAGATAATTCATCTTTTAATAAAATAATTTAATAATTTAGTTGTTCCAAATAAAAAAGCATCTATTAACAAAACAAAAAAAATATACCGATTAATATTATTCATTATAACATTTAAACTATTCATATTTATTTTAATATTAAAAACGTAAATTATTATTATAATTAATAATATGACTGGAATTATCAGTAATAGATCCTTCAAATCTTGTTTTGAAGAAAACATATTAGCTGAGATTGAAAATATTAAATATGCATAAAAAATATTTAATCCAATATTATTAGCTGGATAAATATGAAAATAAAATAATGAAAATAATATCCCTATACCAAAAAAAACTGGCGCTACACCAACGAGGATAGCCCTTAAAAAATCTTTTTTTATGAAAAGTACCTCACCTAATTTTATCTCATTTTCATCCCATTTAGGAAACACGGTCATGCTTTTTACCGGAAGAATAAGTAATAATGCCGTGATAAAATGAGCTGATTCATGGATGATTGTTCCCGGAAGAAAAAGTAATGAAACTAAAGAGAAAACAACAAAATCGGACTGAAAAAATTTTCTTAGTAATATAAATAGTTCTTTTAATATCAATCTCGAAACAATATAGATTGCAATTATTAGAAGTAAAAAAACTAACATAAAATTAATTTACCGGAGCTGGCTTAACATCGGTTATCTTCTCAGATTCTTTAACAACTGGCTCAGGCATTTTTAACTCTTCTGCCTTTGGTTTTTCAACTACAACGACTTTTTCTCCATAACTCAAACATTTCGGACAAATTGTTGTCGAATTGGCAATAACTTCATTCTCAAAACTCCAGCCACATTTTTGGCAATGATATTTTTTAGTTATTTTTGGCACAAAAACCGTTTTTTCAACTTCAAAAATCAACTCATCTTTATCTACTCTCGCTCGAATCAAATCCCCGGCTTTTGCCTTACCATCAATAATTAAATTAGAGATTGGATTTTCAATTAATCTCTGTATCGCTCTTCTCAATGGCCGAGCTCCGTATAGGGGATCAAATCCTGATTTAACTATTTCCTGAATGACTTCATCAGTGTAAGTAAATCCCATATCTTGATCTTCAATCATTTTTACAACCCCTTTCATCTGTAGTTTAACTATCTCCACCATATCTTGAAATTTAAGCGGTTCAAAGACAATCACCTCATCAAAACGGTTAATAAGTTCAGGTTTAAAAAATTTAGTCAACTCAACCATGACTTTTTCTTTAATTGACTTAAAGTTATTTTTATCCAGAACGTCTTCTTCTTTTGTCTTTTGATTTGCACTTTTGACTTTTGACTTTTGACTTTTGACTTCGTTCTTCATCATTTCATCTTGAATTAATTTCGTCCCAAGATTAGAAGTACAGATAACAACCGTGTTTTTAAATGAGACAACGTGCCCTTTATTATCTGTTAGTCGCCCATCGTCAAGTATCTGAAGAAGAATATTAAAAATATCAGGGTGAGCTTTTTCTACTTCATCAAAAAGGACGACGCTATAAGGTTTCCGACGAACCGCCTCAGTTAATTTTCCGCCTTCCTCATATCCGACGTATCCAGGAGGAGCTCCAAGTAACTTAGCCACCTCATGTTTCTCCATATACTCCGTCATATCAAATCTAATCATCAGTTCCTCACTTCCAAATAAAATATCAGCCAGTGCCTTCGCCAATTCAGTCTTTCCAACTCCGGTTGGCCCCAAGAAAACAAAGCTTCCAATTGGTCGGCCGGCCGATTTAAGTCCTGCCCTTCCCCGGCGAACCGCTTGAGAGACTGAGGCAACTGCACCTACTTGACCAATTAATCTCTTATGTAAAATGTCTTCTAAATGGGCTAATTTTTCCGTCTCGGAACCTGATATTTTAGCAACCGGAATTCCGGTCCAACGGGCAATGATATCTTTGATTATTTCGACAGTCACCGCTCCCGTTGACTGACTTTTTTTAAGATTAAACTCTTCTTTTTTTTCTTTTAATCCCGAACCAATTTCATCAATTTTTGATCTAAGAATTCTTGACTTGACTTTATCTGCTTTTTTTTCAGACTCTTTTAGTTCTTGGTTAAGCTGGGCAATTCTTGTTTCAAGTGATTTTATTTCCTCAGGTAAAGATATTAGTGGAAGGCGGACAGCCGCCGCCGCCTCATCGATGAGATCAACGGCCTTATCCGGTAAAAATCTGTCACCAACATATCGTTTTGATAAAATCACAGCTGCTTCAATGGCATCATCAGGAATTTTGACTCGGTGAAATGCTTCATATTTATCTTTTATCGCCTTAAGCATTTTTATACCCTGCTCTTCGGTTGGTTCAGGAACTAAAACCGGTTGAAAACGTCGCTCCAGTGCAGGGTCTTTTTCAACATATTTTCTATATTCAGTTAGGGTTGTTGCCCCAATAATTTGGATTTCACCTCGGGCAAGGGCCGGTTTTAGAAAATTTGAAGCGTCAAGCGAACCTTCTCCGGAAGATCCTGCCCCAACAATATTGTGTATCTCATCAATAAACAAAATAATTTGACCTTGACTGGCTTTGACTTCTTCAATCAAATCTTTCATTCTTTCCTCAAACTCACCTCGATGTGATGCTCCCGCCAACATACTCATCAAATCTAATTGAAGAATTCTTTTATTAAGTAAAGGTTCAGGGACTTCTTTGGCAACTATTTTTTCCGCCAAACCTTCGACGATGGCCGTTTTTCCGACTCCGGCTTCGCCAACTAATGACGGATTATTTTTACTACGTCGAGAAAGAATATGAATAACTCTTTCAACTACGGCTGACCGCTCCACGACCGGATCAAGTAATCCTTGGGAAGCTTTAGCGGTCAAATCAATCGTAAACTGCTCCAATGCTTTTTTCTTACTTTCAGCTTTTTTATATTCTTCAGTTAGCCCCTCTTTTTTACCAACCACTATTTTATTTAATGTCTCTTTTGTCAGCCCTAATTTAACTAATACCCTTGCTCCGACCCCTTCACCCTCTTCATATAACCCGAGCATCATATGCTCAGGTGCGATGAATTCAAACCCAAGTTTTCTCGCAACAATTAAGGAGTCATTAAGGATTTTTTTTATTCTTGGAGAAAATTGAGGTGGTTTATCGACTGTCCCTCTTTTATAAATTTTTGCTAATTCATCGGTAACTAATTGAGGTTGGATTTTTGCCTCAACGAGCAGGTTATAGATTTCACTATCGGTGGTCAGAGCATATAGAAGATGTTCACTGTCAACTAAGTCTGATTTTAATTCTTTTGCTTTAGATTGGGATGTCATCATAACCCGATTAGACCTTTGGGTCAGATGAGTCATTAGATCAAGGTTATTGGTAGCTTGGTTAGTTGGTTGCTTGTTTACTTGCTTGTCCGCCGTAGCTTTAGCGAAGGAGGAGTTAGGAACCTTAACTTCAGGCTTAACAGGTGGAGGTGTTGGTATAACTGTTTTGTCGTTTGGAATTTGGTTATTAGTATTTATTGGAGTTGGGATTTGGGTTTTGTTGCCATTGACCTGATTTGCGTTTGCATTCTGGGTCGGTTTTTTAATAAAATCAAAATAGTCAGCCATATTTTCATTATCAAGAAAATGGCGTTAAATGTCAAATCTTTTGGGATGCGGTTTATTAGTTGGTAAATAAAAATTTATAAGAACAATCTGTTTGAAACTATATCACATCCAAGCTGTTGAGTTTTGTTCGAATAAATTTTTGTTTACCAACGTAAAACATCTATGAAAAAAATTTATATTGTCATCGCCGGAGCCCTCCTCATTCTTCTCGTAATCACCTTGATGCTTCTTTCCCTTCAAAAAAAGGTGGCGACGAATACTCAAAAAAATTATCCATTCCCGACCGGAATTCCTGACCGGGGAACCAATGGTCAACCTGTAAATAATCCCCCAGCCACAGGAGGCGACCAAGGATTAAAAGACCTGACTAATTTAACAAATTCAACTAATTTTGAGCCATTTGAAACACTTGATTTTAAAGTAGCCTATGTACCGGAATTAGATAAAATTGTTGTTGAACAAAAAACTCCAATAGCTGAGCAATCTTTTAATCAATGGGTTGAAGATAATAAAATAAATCAAATAATCGATAATAAAAACAAAATTTTGTTTACTAAGGAAAAAATAATCCCAACTCCAAGTGATTCTATCCATAAACTTGAAAATACTGTGATTAATTTTTTTCAATTAATAGATGATTTAAATAATATTAGCAATGGCTCTCAACAATCTATCTCCCCATCTCCTAAAGAAGCAACTAAGGAAGAAACTAAGGAAAAAATTAAGAAAGTA
>PEVZ01000072.1 GCA_002779665.1 Candidatus Roizmanbacteria bacterium CG06_land_8_20_14_3_00_34_14
TTCATGCTCATCTTGCATTGGACAAGACTACCTTTTTTCATATTTATAGTATATATTAATAATAGGGAATTCTATATTCATTTGCATTATCCTAATTGATATTACTATAATTACTTTCAAAAGTCGCTTCAAACGGTCAAATCAGTATTATAAATTATAAAAAATATTTTTTTTATGATACAAAGTGCCCTTGATAGACTATCTCAAGTTCATCCGGATATGGAGATCTGGTGGGATTCTTCTCCTTTGATTTTTAAGCCTTGGGTTAAAAAAATGGTTGAAAGTGCGCCCAAAAATAAAAAAGCTTCATTAAAAGAACAACTCAATAGAATTTATAATTCCTCAGCTCCAGAGAAAAGTTTAATCCGCGGTTGTACAACCAATCCTCCTTTATCTTTAGGGGCGGTAAATAGTGATTTACCATTTTGGAATAAATGGGTTGATAATATGATTAAGTCTAATAAGGGTCTAAGTCGTTATGAATATTTTATATTAACTTACAAAGAAGTAATCAGAAGAGGTGCGGAAATGATGTTACCAATTTGGAAAGCAACGACTGGAAAATATGGATATATTTCCGGCCAACTTGATCCCCGTTTGATAACTGAGACAGAAAAAATGATTAAAATGGCAAAAGAATTTCATACAATTGCTCCTAACGTAATGATCAAAGTTCCAGCAAGTACTGAGGGAGTCGAAGTCGTCAGGGCATTGTCTTCACTTGGAATTTCAACCAATGTTACCACCTGTTTTAGTCTTCCACAAATATGGGCAGTGGCCAAAGCCGCTAAAGAGGGGATGGAATTGGGATTAAAAAATAAAGTTGATATGAGTAAGTGGCGTGGCGTAATTACGATGATGATTGGTCGACTGACCGAACATCCTGTCTTAGACCAACAGGCCGAAAAACGAGGAATAAAACTATCTTGGAGTGATAAGCATTGGTTAGGCGCTTATGTTTTTAGGAAAGCTTATCAACTTCTTGAAGAAAATGCGATGCCAAGCAAAATGATAGCTTGTTCTTTACGTGCCGGTCCAGTAGTCAATGGTAAAAATCATTTTTGGGATATAGAAAAAATTGCTGGAAATATTATTTACACAATGCCACCTTATGTACTTGAACCACTTTTCAATAATTGCAGTGATCTAAATTTTAAAGAAGAAATTTTACTTGATGATGTCCCGGAAGAAGTACTATTTAAGATGAGTAAGATTCCCTATATTAGGCAAGCCTGGGATGAAAATGGTATGGAGGAAGATCAATTTAATACTTTTCCGGCAACCGTTGCGACAGCGGAATTATTTTCTAAAGCATCAGAAGGCTTGGAAAATTATGTAGGTGAGCGAATGTCTAAATTAAAAATTAATCCGCCAGCTGGCGGAAAATAAGTATGAAAAAAACAATTGATGATTATTACGTTCCTTGGATTAAACCTTTAAAGATGTATGTGTCGTCTCACATTGATTTGGCTTGGGAAAAACCATCCCTTCATCGAATGATGTCTAATGAGAATCCAATTCCTCCGTCAGCAAAAGTTTTAAAAACAATTGCAAAATATAGCAAGATTGCTAATCGTTATCCGGATCAGGGTTTAGTTATCCGCGGAAAGCTTGCCAAAATGAACGGACTAAGTAGTCCGGAAAATGTCGTTATAGGTAACGGGTCAAGTGAAATTTTTGATATGATCTATCGGGCATTTTTACAACCGGGTGATGAAGTAGTCCAACAAACTCCTTGTTTTGGTATATATAAATTAAGATGCGAATTATTTGGCGGAAAAATCGTTTCTGCTCCAATGACGTATAAGGATAAAAAAATGATTTATGATGTAGATGGAGTTATTAATGCAGTTACAGATAAAACAAAAGTAATCGTCATCGCTAATCCAAATAATCCTACAGGTAATTTTATGGATGAAAAAGATTTTATAAAAATTGTCGAGCTTGGAATTCCATTTGTGATCGATGAAGCCTACATAGAATATGCCGGTTTAAAAAAGTCACAATCACGACTAATTAAAAAATATAAAAATGTCATCATTACTCGAACCATGTCTAAAGCTTATGGTCTGGCTGGTCTTCAATTTGGTTATCTTTTAGCTGATAGGGAAGTAGCAATGAAAATTGCCGCCAGTCTTCTACCATGGAATGTGGGGACGATTACGATGTGGGCGGCCTTGACAGGACTGGAAGACCAAAAAGGTTTGGCTAAGCGAGTTAAATTTACCAATGATCAAGCAAGACTAATTGAGAAAGCGATGAGTACCATTCCGGGTATGATCATATTTCCAACAAAAGCTAATTATGTCCTATTTGATGCCGGTGGCACTGGTAAAAATGGAGATGATATTATTTCATTTGCCAAAAAGAAGGGAATGATTCTTAGAGGTCAAAAGACAATGTATGGCAGTGAAGGTTGGTTTAGAGTGACTATTGGGACAAGTCAGGAAAATAAGCTATTCATAAAAACAATGAAAGAATTTTTTGGGAAGAAATGAATATTTTAGTTGGTGTCACCGGTGGGGTTGCCGCTTATAAAGTTCTTGATTTAATCAAGCTTCTTAAAAAAGAAAGTAATGAGGTTTTTGTCATCATGACTGAGTCGGCGACAAAAATGATTTCCCCTAAATTATTTGAGAAAGCATCGGGAAATAAAGTCTACATAAATTTATTTGAAAATAATTTTGACTATAAAGAAGTTTTGAAAAACAGAAAAGTTGAACATATTAAATTGGCTGATAAGTGTGACGTAATGGTCATTGCTCCGGCGACGGCCAATATTATTGGAAAATTGGCTAACGGAATTGCTGATGATTTTTTGACGACGACTGCCTTAGCAGTTACCACTCCAATAATTATCTGTCCTTCAATGAATGTTAATATGTGGAATAATCCTATTGTCCAAGAAAATCTCAATAAATTAAAATCAGTCGGTTATCAAATTATTAATCCAACTGTTGGTTTGTTGGCCTGTGGATACGAAGGAGTAGGAAGATTAGAGAAGACAGAAACTATAAATGAAGAAATAATTAAATTGTTGAAAAGAAACAATTCTCTAAAAGGCAAAAAAGTAATGATTACATCAGGCGGAACGATTGAAAAAATAGATGAAGTGCGATCGATCGCCAACAGAAGTTCCGGGAAAATGGGAGTTGCTTTGGCTGAAGAATGTTATTTGCGAGGAGCCGGTGTTTTGTTGTTGCGATCAAAAACCTCTGTTAAACCTCGTTATCTAATTAAAGAAAAGATATTTGAAACGGCCGAAGAATTATTTCAATTAATCAAAGTAAATATTATAAACACCGATTTATTTTTCCAAGTTGCGGCAGTTTCAGATTTCAAAGTTGACAAAATAATTAAGGGAAAGATTTCGAGTGATAATTCAGTTAATTTAAAATTAACCCCACAAATCAAGATTGTTAATCAGATAAAAAAATTATCCCCAAAAACAAAGTTAATTGCCTTCAAAGCGGAGTATGGTTTGTCAGAAGAAAAGCTTATTAAAGAAGCAATAAATAAATTAAAACAATCGGATTCAGATTTTGTCATTGCTAATGATATTAGTCGCAAAGATCGTGGTTTTGAATCAGACGATAATGAGGTTTATATTATTTCAAAAAATAAACCAGTTAAGAAAATTCCTTTAACCTCAAAGAGAGAAGTGGCAAAAGATATCATTGACTACATATTGTAGTGGAACGATTCATCGTTCCACAAATATTCATTAATAATTGATTATTATTGTGTGACCCGCCTGCCGGCAGGCAGGTAAATCAAACCACTACAATATTATCAATCTGTTCTTTAATTTTTTTGGCTCCCTCAACATTGTTAATGATTATTTTATGATTGATAATCGGTTTTTCAAAATTCTTTTCCATAATTCTCGCATATTCAAGATCGAGTGGATAGTCAACTCTTGCATTTAACCGTTTTTCTCTAATATCTTTTTTTGTTTCTACCAGAATAAATTTTGTTTCAGGAATTACTTTAATTAATTGAAGTCGATATTTTTCTTTGATGAAGGTTTGAGCAACGATTAGTTTTTTATGTTCTAACGAAAGTTCTTTAATTTTATTAATTAATATTTTAAAAAAACTATCTCGCATTGTATCTGTAAAAACAGTTTTTGTTTTAATTGCTCTTTTCATTTCTGGCGTTAGATCGTTATCTCCATCATAAAAATAATAGTCAAAATATTTTTCAAATATTTTAGCTACAAAAGTTTTTCCGGTTCCTGGCAGACCAAATAATATAAATAGTGACATGAAGAAGATTATACTGTAATATTTAAATATTAATAATTATAAAAATATATGGAAATTATACAAAAAGACAAGCTATTGAATTTGTCTGGAAAGACGGCGATTGTGACCGGAGGATCTTTGGGGATAGGGTATGGAATAAGCTATAGATTAGCTGAAGCAGGAGCGAATGTTGTTATTACAAGTCGTAACCTTGAAGAAGTGAATAAGGCCGTTGAGGAATTAAAGCAAAAAGGATTCAAGGCTGTGGGAGTAAAAGCAGATGTCTCGATAGAAGAGGATATAAAGAATTTAGTTACAGAAACAATAAAATCTTTTGGATCAGTTGATATTTTGGTTAATAATGCCGGTATGTTTCCTTTTGCTCCACTATCACAGCTGACAAGTGAGCTTTTTGATAAAGTGATCGCTACAAATCTAAGAGGTGTCTTTTTGGCAACAAAGTATGTATCAGAACAAATGATCAAGCAGGGAAAAGGCGGAAAAATAATCAACATAACATCAATTGATTCCCTTCACCCTTCATCAATCGGCCTTGCTCATTATGATGCCTCCAAACACGGTGTTTGGGGGTTTACAAAAAATGTGGCTCTTGAACTTGCTAAAAATAATATTTGGGTAAACGCAGTTGCACCAGGTGGTGTGATGACTCATGGAGTTGCCGTCATGCAGTCTCAAGGAAAGCCTGTTACAGTTGAAAGAAATCCCGATCCTCCAAAAATGGAAGTGGCGATGGGAAGAATGGGCGTACCGGATGACATAGGAAAAGTAGTTTTATTTTTGGCCAGCGAAATGTCATCTTATATGACCGGTAGCCAAATAGTTGTTGATGGTGGCTATTTACTTAAATAATTATCCTTTTCCAAAAGCAATGCGGTCGATAATCGTATTTTTCATATCCATCATTAGTCCAGGATAGATGACATATTCGCCGTACCGGTCATTAATTTTATCAAGAGCTTTTGAAAGTGACCGCTTTCTTTCAATATTGGTTTCAAATAAATTTAAGTTCATATTGTCAAGTGGCTGAAGGTTAAAACAGGAAATGGCAACCTTGACGACGGTCTTTATTTTGGGTTGTTGTAAAAAAATCGACATTATTTTTGAAAACAATTCGTAAGTTGTATAAGAGAAATTTTTAAACTTGTGTCCTTTATGCCAGTAGGTCCAATCATCATAGACTAAACCGAGGTGAAAACCGGATGCACAGTTTTCCGACTCACGAAGCCGTCGTCCCATTTTTTCACATAATTTCATAATAATTTTTTTTAATTCTTCTAAATCTTTAGTTTTTTTTGCTAAAGCATAATCTTGTCCAAAACTTTTTTTATTTGTGTTGAAATCATCAACTTCGTGACCACGAAGACGCAAATACCAATAGTGTCCAACAATTCCTTTAAAAACTATTTTTCTCAAAACATTATCAGTGGCATTTAAAAAATCCAACGGCGTATAGATGCCGGCTTGATTAAGGCGATATTCAAATCGGGTATTTATTCCATTTAAATCAGTTAAGGATAATTTTTTATAAACATCTTTAAGGTTTTTATAATCAATAACATCAAGCCCATCAGGCTTATGAAGACCGGCGGCAGTTTTAGCTAAAAATCTGTTCGTTCCTATTCCTACATTGCAGGAAATCCATTCACCAATTTCTTCCCGAAATCTTTTTTTAATTTCTCGACCAATATTAATAAGGCCTCGATCCAAGTTTGGTGTTTTAGAAAAATTTATTACCACTTCATCTATTGATTTAGGTACAACATCGGGAGAATATTTAAGACAGATTTTTCTAAATTTTTCATTGACGTCTCGAATAAGAATCGTATCAGCGGTTCTGATGATTAAATCGGGATAAATTTCTTTACCCTCCCTAACGCGCATTCCAGTTTTAATTCCAAATTTTTTCGCTTCAATTGATGGAGCTAAAATACAACCGCCACCGGTTGGATAAGCGGCAATAGCAATCGGCTTGCCACGCAGATGAGGATGAGCTTGCTGTTCAACAGTGGCAAAACAAGAATTAAGATCAATGTGCATTATGGTTGGACTTACTTTGTTAAGTGATATTTCCATCAGAGACCTCCTCTAAAATCCAATTAAGATCTTCGGTGTTAAATCGGATTTTAAAATCAAGGTTACCGTCAGTGACGTGAAAAATATGGAGGAGTTCCCGGCCTTCGCGAACTTTATGATGATAGGCAAGCGATTTTATAAAATAATCACGTAATCGCCAACGGATTTTATAGGGAATGCTTCTATTCTTTTCAGCATTATAGGAAAAAATTACGCTAATTTTTTCAAACATTTTTTCTTGCATAAATTTATTGTAGTGAACATAAGTTCACCTGTCAATTGCATTTTACAAACAAAATAACTTATTGTTATAATTTAAAGAATGATTATTCTTTCTTTAAAAACTTATAAAGAATCAACAGGAAGCGCTGCGATAAAATTACTTTCTTCCGTAAAAAGGGTTAGTGAGGAAACCGGTATTAAAATTATTCCAGCAGTTCAACCAACTGACATTTATAGAGTTAAACAAGAATTAGGAATAGAGGTTTGGGCACAGCATATGGATCCAATTGAACCTGGAAAAAATATGGGTTGGCTTTCTGCTTATGCTATCAAAGATGCCGGTGCTTCAGGAATAGTCATTAATCATAGTGAGCATAAGATGGATGATGATCATGTAAAAAAAATATTGGATAAAGCCAAACAATATGGTCTAAAAAGTGTTATCTGCGGATTTAATCCTGAGATGATGATCAAATTTGATGCATGGGAACCAGACTATCTCTCATATGAAAGGGAAGATATGATCGGAACGGGAGTTTCGATGATCACCAAGGAAACAGATAATATAAAAAAATTAGTTTCGGTTTTGAAAAGGCCACTTATAATTGGAGCAGGCATATCAACAGGGGAAGATGTCAGGCAAGCGATTAAGTTAGGAGCGATTGGAGCGATTCTTGCCTCAGGTTTTGTTTTGGCTAAGGATCCGGAGGCAAAACTTCGTGAACTGGCTGGAGGATTTAGTAAATAAAATGAGTAAAATTTTTCCAAAAAAACTTAAAGTCGGTGATGAAATAAGAATAATAGCGCCTTCAAGATCAATTAAATTATTAAGTCAAGAAACAAAAGACATTTCCAATAAAAGATTTGAAGATTTAGGATTTAAATTATCTTTTGGTAAACACGTTGATAAAACTGATGAATTTAATTCTTCAAATATTGAGTTGAGAGTTGGGGACTGGTAACCTAATCTTGACTTTTTAGGTAATAAAATCTAA
>PEVZ01000015.1:0-178 GCA_002779665.1 Candidatus Roizmanbacteria bacterium CG06_land_8_20_14_3_00_34_14
AAAATAATTTTAGAGTGATTATTTTGACTGGAGATAAAGATATTTTTCAATTAATAACTAATAAAGTCTTTGTTGCCTCGCCTCAACCTGGGTTGGCTAATATAAAAATTTTTGATAAGGAAGAAGTGGAAAAAAAACTTGACGTGGCGCCTGCTCAAATTATCGATTATAAGGGATT
>PEVZ01000015.1:236-4931 GCA_002779665.1 Candidatus Roizmanbacteria bacterium CG06_land_8_20_14_3_00_34_14
ACTAATTCATCAATTTGGAACTATTGAAAAAATTTATGAAAACATTGATAAAATAGATTCTATCAAAGTAAAAGAAATTTTAAAAAAAGAAAAAGATAACGTTTTTATTTCTAAAAAATTGGCGACGATAATGATCGACGTTGAGATTGATTTGGATATTAAAAAATTAATGTTTAAGGGTTTCAATAAAAACTTAATTAATTTTCTTGAAAAATATCAAATGAATACTCTGACCAAAAGAATTTTTAAGGAAAAAGCTGTTGAAAGAAAACAAGAAATCAAAAAAGGTGAATCTGATCAGATCGGACTTTTTTAATTTTTAATATTTTATTTTATCTTAATATGTGCGGAATATTTGGAATTATTAACGACAAAAAAAATCAGGCAGCCAACACCGTTCTTGATGGCCTAAAAAAACTTGAGTATCGGGGATACGATTCCTGGGGAATTTCTATAATTGATGAAGGAAAAAATCAAATTCAAGTTGATAAACACATCGGTAAAATTGGAGAAGCAAAAACTAATCTCCCTCCCGGAAAAATTGCTCTCGGTCATACCCGCTGGGCCACTCACGGAGGCGTGACAGATAATAATGCTCACCCTCATCTTGACTGCACTAAAAAAATTGCCGTTATCCATAACGGGATTGTTGAAAATTATCAAGAGTTAAAAGAAGAATTATTGGTCAAAGATCACAAATTTATTTCAGAGACCGATACTGAAGTAATCGCCCACCTTATTGAAGAAAAATCCAAGTCAAAAAGTATCAAAGAGGCGATTTTTGAAACTTTTAAGCTCCTCCGAGGATCCAACGCCATTGCCGTTTTAGACTTTACTTCCCAAGCAATTATTGCCTGCCGGAACGGATCTCCGCTTGTTGTTGGCATAGGAAGTGATCAATATTTTCTCGCCTCCGACGTACCTGCCTTCTTGAAAGAAACAAACAAAGTCTATTTTTTGAATGACGGGGATGCGGTCATTTTGAGCAACTCAGGAATTAAACTTTTTAACATAGAAACCGGAAAAGAAAAAAATCTTATATCACAAATTCTTGACTGGAAATTAGAAGATGCAGAAAAAAATGGTTTTCCTCATTTTCTGCTAAAAGAAATTTATGAACAATTAAAAACTATTCCAAAAACTACTTCAATTAACGAAAAACAAATAAAAGAATTGTCAGAAAAAATAAAATCAGGATATAAAGTTATATTAACAGGATGTGGGACTGCTTCATATTGCGCGCTGGCAACCAAATATTTTTTTGCACAAATTGGAATAGACGCTCAAGCAATTCCATCATACGAATTTATGCCTTTTTCTAAATTTATTGATGAAAAAACGATTGTGTTTGCCATCTCGCAATCAGGGGAAACGGCTGATACTTTAATTGCGGTTAAAGAAGCTAAAAAAAGAGGTGCAGAAATTATTGCGGTCATAAACGCGCGCGGGTCAACATTGGAAAGATTAGCAGATACGGTTTTATCAGTCGGTGCCGGTCCGGAAATTGCCGTTGTCTCAACAAAAGCTTTTACCTCCCAGCTTGCGACTCTTTACCTATTGACGACGGCCGTCACGGATAGGTTGGAAGAAGGAAAAGTAAAAATAATTAATTTAGGTAAAGTATTAACTAAATGGTTGGATGTACAATCGATTAAACGATTAGTCAGTTTAGCTAAACGATTGATGGATGAGGAACATATATACCTGATTGGAAAACATATTAATTATCCAGCTACTTTAGAATTTGCACTCAAAATCAAAGAAACAAGCTATGTCCACGCCGAACCTTTTTCGGCTGGAGAACTGAAACACGGAGTTATTACATTGATTCAAAAAGGAACTCCTTGTTTTGTTTTAGCATCCAACGATGAAGTAAAAGATGAAGTGCTTTCGAGCGCGGCTGAAATCAAGGCCCGCGGTGGGCTGATCATTGGAGTAGCACCATTTGAATCAAATGAATTTGATGTTTTGATAAAGACTCCAGACCTTGGAGACTTGACAGTTTTTGCAAATATTATCGTCGGACAACTCTTAGGATATTATCTTGGTGTCGGTCGTGGCGCTGACCCTGACAAACCCCGCAACCTCGCCAAAAGCGTGACGGTGAAATAATATTTGGCGGTATAATTAAGATTATGACACGGGCTGATAGAAAAAAATTAATAATCTACTTATTGATAATAATTTATGCTATTTTTCAACTAATTTCAGGTAAAAATAATCCTCAACTAAAAGTTTTTATCAATCCAACAAACGTTCCGACGCCAACTTTTTTCATCGGTAAAAAACAAGCCGCCCTCGTTACCCGCGTCATCGACGGAGACACAATCGAAATCGAAGGAGAAATTAAAGTTAGATACATCGGGATAAATTCGCCAGAAATTGAACAATGTTTTGCCAATGAATCTTACTTAGAAAATAAAAAATTAGTTGAAGGCAAAAAAATCACAATGATTAAGGATGTTTCTGATAAAGATAAATATGGGAGACTCCTCCGCTACGTTTATGTGGATGACCAATTCGTTAATGAGTATTTGATTAAGAATGGATTTGCAAAACTTATGACTATCAAGCCTGACATCAAATACGGTTTACAATTCAAGGCAGACCAAGCGGAAGCAAAGGTAAATAATTTGGGAATTTGGAAAGCCTGCCCATCAACAAAATAACTACTAATTATTCAGCATCGAAAGAAAAGGCGCTAAAAATAACAAGAAGATTGAACTGAAGATCCACTCTGTTTCAACTCCGGCTGTGCTTTCCAAAACTTCAGTTGACATATTAATTTAACAACTGCCAACACCATAATATATCACAGTACATATTTTTATGTCAAGTTTTGCCTTATTGAAATCAATATTTAGTGGGGAAATAATTCAGCAAAAAAAATATTTCAACAAAAATATGATGTCAAATTGTAGGATTATTTTTTTTACTTTTGATAATAAAAATTACTACTATTACGATTAAAATAATTCCAATTAAAATTATTAATAAATATACAATTAAAGTATAATTATATTTTTTATTTGTATTTATTTTTTCTAAAGCTTTTTCATCATTGGTATTTCCATTAACAATAATCTTTGCGTCGCCTGCTGGCACTTCCTTTTTAATACCCGCCGTCAAAATTTTTACAGGTTTATTATTTACGGTTCCATTGAGGAGATCTATTTTATTATCAATTAAATATTTGCTATTTGATTCAGTGAATTCTGAGGTAGTATACGAAAACACTTCACCGCTTTGGGAAATAAAGTCCAAATAATATGGAAAGATCGGAATATATTTTGGTAGTATCTTAAAATAACCGTTATCATCAGATTTTGTTTCATAAATACTAGCTTTGTTCATTTTTAGTTTTAGTTGAACTATCGCATTTGATATAATCTTGTTATTTTTATCGAAGGTAAAACCTTCAATATATGAGAGAATCGGGGGCAACGTTAAACCTACTTTAGAAGAGGTCATTTTAGTCGAAGATTGTGCTAATGTTTTCGGAATAAGCGGAAATAAAAATAGATTAATAAAATTATCAAAAAAATCATAGGCAACCGTTTTTTTTGTTTCAAAAATATTACTAAACTCATCGGAGATAATTGTCTTTAAGTCAGCCTTGGTATATAAAACAGATATATCTTTATTTTGTTTAAGATTTAAATTGCTAAAATTCGTTTCAAAATAACCAAAACGGTCAGCTTGTATTTTGGTAATTGTTTTTCCTGCTTGAATAAAAGATATATTTGTATATGGATGCGACACCTTACCATCAACTTTGGTAATATCACCTTCACGTGTCATTTTGTAGGAGATTGTTGAAGGAGACGCCATGTATGGTTTACGTAAGCCTGGGTCAAGTGGTATATCGCGATGTTCCATATCCGGTTTACCGGTAGCAATTTCCTCAGGAGTATCAATTATTTCAGGAATTGGTTCATCTGGTTTATAAATAGAATCACTTCCGTCTATTTTGTAATAGACGTTAATATAATTTGGATGTAAATTTGGGTCAGCTGTAAAATTGTGACCTGATGGTGAAGATACAGTTAAATAATAAATTCCTGGTTCAACTAGAAAATTAAATAACCCGTCTGCCAGTGTCACTTGGGGATTATTTAAACCAAGCAGATAGTATTTCTGTTTGTTTTTATCAAGAATTGTTACCTCAACTTTTGGTAAAGGTTCAAGTGACTGTGAATCGAAAATAATTCCAAATGGATCCCATCGGCATCCTTTACATATTTTTCGTTTATTACCCCCATTCTTCCCTGGTGTTGTAGTTGGCGGAGGCGGTGGTGGCGGAAATACTGTTTTCCATGAAATCGATACACACTTAGACAGTGATTTATCAGAAAATACAACCAATCCCAATTTCTGACCGGCGCCTTTAGCTAATAAAGCATCATCATCATCGTTAAATGAAACTCCATAAAAAACTAGCCCACCAACAATTCCTTGAGTGGTGATAGTTACATTGATTTTTAGAGTCCCAATTTCAGCTTTTTTTAAAGGTCCTCCATCGATAACAACCTTGTAGGGAAATAAAAGAGTATTGTCTGCATTAAAAAGCATTTTATCATAGTTTGGATCACCTGTTGTACAGATCGAGCCATCAGCAGTTCCTACACAAGTTACGACGTAAAAATTTGTACCAACATTGTATCCATCGGAATAAAGTTCTTGTGTGATTGTTGA
>PEVZ01000015.1:4950-11526 GCA_002779665.1 Candidatus Roizmanbacteria bacterium CG06_land_8_20_14_3_00_34_14
TTGTGTGATTGTTGAATTTCCAGCTCCTGTAAAGGTAAGTTTTTTATCTTCACCTTTTAAACATCTCCACGACTGGGAGGCTTGTACCGGTGGAGTTTGGGCGGTTACTTTAAAAGTAGCAATTAAAAGAATGACTACTAATAAAATAATTAGTGAAATTTTTTTCATTAGAATTAATTTTACCAAACTTAATGACTATAATAAACAGCTAATTATTCACATTTTAGCGATAAATTTTAGGTAATGTAAACTGTGTTGTGTAAAATAAAGCAAAATAAAACAATTAGAATATATTCTAAAATATTATGGTCATTTGTAGGTCTAAATGACATGCTCTTCCTTTGAGGGGATGACAAACAAACATAAATAAATATTTTAATTTGGGTAGTGGCATTTTTTATATTTTTTTCCGCTTCCGCACCAACACTTCTCATTTCTCCCCAATTTGTGTTTTTTGATCATTGGTTGTTGATTATTGGAGTTGGTTATTGGGGATTGTTTATTTTGTTGCTTTTCAACTTGATTAAACGGATCGATTGCAGAAGCTGAATGTAATATCATTTGAGGATGTTCATAATTATGTACTTGTAGATCGCGATCTGTCCCTGTATTAATTTCAATTTTAAATAACCTTCTGGTAACCTCAAAATTAATATCTCCTATTAATTTTTCAAACATTGAATAGGCTTCATTCTTATATTCAACTAACGGGTCAAGCTGACCGTATCCCCGTAAATTAATTCCCTCACGCAGATCCTCAATCGCCGTCAGATGATCCATCCAAAACTTATCAATCGTGGAAAGAGTTACAGACCTGATAATATCTGCCCAAATTTCTTTTCCAAATTTTTTGGCTCTAATCTCAAACTGTTTATCAATAATTTCATTTAAATAATTTATGATTTTCTCATTATTTTTTGACTCGATCATCGTATTTAATTCTTTTTCATCAAATGGAATCATCATATTTAATTCCTGAATTAATTTTGCCTGATCGTCATCAGTTAACTGATCAATATTCATCATATAGTTATTGACAAGGACGGAAACCTCATTCCTAAAAATATCAGTAATCGTCGTTTTAAAATCAACGCTATTTTTACTCCCAAAGAGAAGTTTTTTTCTCAGTTCATAAACTATTTGCCTTTGCTTATTTAAGACATCGTCGAAGTCGACAAGATGTTTTCGAATATCAAAATTAAAACCTTCCACTTTTACTTGAGCTTGTTCTATGGCTTTAGAAACCATTGAGTGAGTAAGCGGTTGGTCTTCCGGGAAATTTAAAAAAGTCATCATTTTTGAAATTTGTTCACCTCCAAAGATTCTCATCAAATCATCCTCCAAAGAAACAAAAAAACGGGATTCTCCCGGATCGCCTTGCCGACCGGAGCGACCGCGAAGTTGATTATCAATTCTTCGCGATTCGTGTTTTTCCGTACCCAAAACATAAAGTCCACCTAATTTAACCACCTCGTCATGCTTTTTTTGCCATTCATTTAATAATTTTTTATCGACCGGGGCTGCCCCACCAAGTACAATATCTACTCCTCGGCCGGCCATGTTCGTGGCAACAGTTACCGCTCCCCGCTCTCCGGCTCCGGCAATAATTTTTGCTTCTTGTTCATGATTTTTAGCATTCAATAATTGATGAGGGACACCCTTTTTATTAAGTAACATCGAAAGGTATTCGTTTTTTTCGATAGAAGTTGTCCCGATTAGGGTAGGTCGCCCTAATTTAAAGTTATTAGCAATCTGCTCAACAACGGCGTTGAATTTCCCCTTTTCTGTTTTATAGATCATATCCGGCTCGTCCTTACGCTTCATCGGTAAATGGGTCGGGATAGAAATAACATCGACGTTATATATTTTATGAAATTCTTCTGCTTCAGTTGAAGCTGTACCGGTCATCCCGGCCAATTTTTTATACATTCTAAAATAGTTCTGCAAAGAAACAGTCGCTAAGGTTTTTGATTCTCGCTGAATAGTGACGTTTTCTTTCGCCTCGATTGCCTGATGTAATCCTTCAGAAAATCGCCTGCCTTGAAGCAGTCTTCCGGTAAATTCATCAACGATGACAACCTCATTGTTTTTAACAATATAATCTTTATCTTTTTTGAAAAGAGCATTTGCTTTGAGAGCTGCTTCAATATGAAATAATGTGTCAAAATCTTTTTCATAAATATTAGCAACGTTTAAAATACTCTCGACTTTCTTAATTCCGGCATCAGTCAGATTGGCAGTCCGTAATTTTTCATCAATGACGTAATCCGATTTTTCGATGAGCTGATTAATGATTTTTGGGTAAAGATAATATTTTGAAGTATCTTCTTCATTAGGAGCTGAAATTATATGAGGAGTCCTGGCTTCATCGATCAAGACTGAATCAGCCTCATCAATAATTGCATAATTATAATTCCGTTGAACAGCATCATCAGGATTGGATGCCATATTGTCTCGTAAATAATCGAATCCAAATTCACTGTTTATACCGTAAGTAATATCCGCTCTATAAGCTTCTTTCCGGGAAACCAGTCTAAGATGTGAAAGTCGCCAATCAAGAGCATCCTTATCTGTGTATTTTAAATCAAACAAAAAAGATTTGTCAGAAATCATCGCGGCTGTAGTTAAGCCTAAAAAATTAAAAACTGTCCCCATCCATCCTGCATCACGTCGAGCTAAATAGTCATTGACAGTAACTAAGTGGGCTCCTTTTCCAGATAGTGCATTTAAATACAAAGCAGGAACGGAAGAAAGTGTTTTTCCCTCGCCTGTTTTTTGTTCGGTAATTTTTCCTTCATGAAGGGCAATCGATGCAATTAGTTGGACATCAAAATGACGCTGTCCTAAAGTCCGCCTCGATGCTTCGCGGGCTAAAGCAAAAGCCCAAGCTAAATTTTCTTCAGCTTTGCTTTCATCGGCTTGAATAATTTTCTGAAGTTTTTTTGTTTCTTTGATAAAGTCACCGTCTTTTAAATCACGGGTTTTGTCTTCAAGTTGATTAATTTCAATAACTTTTTCAGTCAATCGGTTGACCTCACGTTGATTATAGTCGAAAAAAGATTTAAAGATGTTGAACATAAAAATATAATTCGAATTTCTTTATTCGTGGTATTCGTATTATTTAATGAAATATTCCTGTGGTATTACCAAAATTTTATACGCTGGGTAATTATTATTTTTTCCGCCAGCTGGCGGATTTCCTGTCTTTTTTATAACAAAATGAACCGTATCTCCTTCTTTTAATTTACTAAATCCAATCGTCTCTTTTGCTAAAGTTTTGATATTAATCATGTACCGTTTGGTACTTGTCTCTATATCTAAATCATAAGTATTTTTGTCACTTGTCAGGACTTTAATACTGTAATTATCTTTATTTATTTCAGTGATTTTTCCGGAATCGACTAAGAAATTCTCATCAATCAATACGACATTGGCTGTGATTATATTGTCAGTGACAACTCCGCTGACAATCGCATAATCATCCTTAGACAGATCACTATTTTTAATTTCCTTTTTTGATATTCCTAACACTTTAAAGAATTTAGTCAAAGTATCGTCAATTTTTACCTGATTAATTTCCCCGTTATTGCTTAATTTTATTAGGCTTCCTTCGATATTTGTTATAAAACCTGAGACTGCTTTATTATTTTCTTTTCGTATTTCCGAAACTTTGTTGGCAACTTTATCTTTCAATTGTTGAATGTCTTTATCAACTTCAATTGTTGGTGACGATGAAGCAGTAGAGGATGGAGTTTGGGCCATTGTATTACCCACTAACCAACTAACCAAGTAACCCATAACCAAGCAACCCATAACTAAGTAACCCATAACCAAGTAACCTATTTTTGTTTTTAGTATTGTTTTATTCATAGTTCGCTATCAATATAGTAAATTTTTATAGATTTTTCCTGTGGTCGAAACTGTTTTTCTTTTGGATAGATAACCATCTTAATTGAATTTTCACCTAAAGCTAAAGGAAATTCTATATCAAATTTACCATTAGTATTTTTCACGACCACATCTTTTATTGGTGATTGAATGATTATTAGAGAATCTTTAACAGCAGTTCCTTTGAATCTGATGATATCTTTATCAAAGATTGCATTATTGGCTGGCTCAGTCAGATCTAAAGGTTGCATCTCTGCGCTTGTTAAATTAGGTGAAACAATATTTTCTTTAGGAGGCGCGATTACTTTATTTTTTGAAAGCTCGATATCTTTGCTTTTTAAAGAAATAAATATGGCCACAACGCCTCCAAAAAACAAACCTAAAATTATTGCGATGATTGTTTCTTTTTTCATAAAATATTCTCTTTTAAAACTTCAGGAATCATATCGATAATATTACCTACATTATACCAGTATCCTTTTGAATGGAAAAGCTTTTCTCCGGTTTTCTTTAATAAAATTGAGGCTGAAACAGCCGAATTTAAAGCTGAGTTATTTGATGACAAAGCCGTCGTCAACCCTGCTAAAATATCTCCAGTTCCCCCTTTAGTCAAACCGGCATTACCCCCTTCAACTAAATATAACTTATCTCCATCAGAAATAATATCTGTAATCGCTTTCAATAAAATTATTGAATTATATTTTTTCGCCATTTCCTGAACTAATTTGATTTTATCCTCAATATTACTTCGATGTATCGATACATCGAATAGTTTTTCAAATTCCTTTTGATGAGGAGTAATAATTGCCGGTGTTTTTAATTTTAATAGCCAATTTCTATCCATTGTCTGCAATGCTCCGGCGTCAAAGACAAATTGTTTTTTAGGAAAATCTGTTATCAGGGTTTTTATCAGATCGCGGGTATATTTTGCCTCTTCACCTTCACGCATCATTCCGGACCCAACTAAAATCGCATCATCTTCTTTCACATATTCCATCAATTTTTCCTGTGGGACAATTATGCCATTTTGGAATTTTTTCTTTAACGATAAAAATATTTCCTGATTTTCCTCAGTTGATGAATAATGAACCATATCACAAAAATGAGAAGCCACCTCGGTAGCCCAAAGTGATGCAGAATGAAAAAGAGATGAGCCACCAATAATTAAAACTCGGCCGTTCTGGCCTTTATGAGAATTGTCATTAGGTAAGGTTAATTTTGATAAATATAATTTTACTAATTTAATATCCGTTGTCTTTATAAGCATATGTTTATAATATGAATAACACGAATTTTTATACAAATGTTGTGAATTTGCGAATATCCGTATATTCGTATCATTCGCATTTCTTTATTCGTAGTATTCGTATTATATTGTATAATTTTACATTATGCCACTAACTCATGTCCAACTAAGAAAAAAATTTACCGAATTTTGGAAAAAAAATAATCATAAAGAGATACCCCCCATTCCTCTCGTTCCTCAAAACGATCCGACGACTCTTTTCACCGGTAGTGGAATGCAACAATTAGTACCTTATCTTCTTGGAGAAGTGCACCCGCAAGGAAAACGAATTTTTGACATCCAACCCTGCTTTAGGTCGCAGGATATTGAGGAAGTCGGAGATAATCGTCATACAACTTTTTTTGAAATGATGGGAAATTGGTCGCTTGGTGATTATTTTAAAAAGGAGCAAATTGCCTGGTTTTGGAAATTTTTAACTGAAGAAATTAAATTACCTAAGGAAAAACTTTATGTGACTGTTTTTGCCGGTGATAAAAAAAATAATCTTACAGCGGATGAAGAGTCAATAAAAGTATGGAAAAGCCTTGGACTTGCCGTTAACCATATCTCCCCATATGGTCCGGAAAAAAACTGGTGGTCACGTGCCGGAATTCCTGATAATATGCCCGCCGGTGAACCGGGCGGTCCTGATTCTGAAGTATTTTATGAATTTACCCATATTCCCCATGATAAAAAGTTCGGAGAGAAATGCCATCCTAATTGCGATTGTGGACGTTTTTTGGAAATAGGTAACTCAGTTTTTATGCAATATAAGAAAGAAAAGAACGGAACTTTCTCCAACCTACCGGCAATGAACGTTGATTTTGGAGGTGGATTAGAGCGGATTTTAGCAGCTGAAAATAATGACCCGGACGTTTTTAAAACTGATACATTTTCTAAAATAATTTCTGAAATTGAAAAACTTTCGGGAAAAATTTACGAAGGTAATAATAAATCCAAAATGAGAATTATTGCCGATCATTTAAAAGGAGCTACTTTTTTAATAGCTGGTGGAGTTATTCCAGGCAATAAGGAACACGGGTATGTACTTCGTCGATTACTTCGGAGAAGCGCAATTAAAATGTATGAATTGACTGACGGTAAAACTACTGATTTTGCCCAGATTGCAGACACCGGCGTTCTTTCAACCTATGATGGTGCTCAGGGAATTGAAAAAAATAAACTAAAAAAACAGGTTATCACTATAATTGGCGAAGAAATAAAAAAATTTAATCTAAGCATTACCCGGGGACTGCGAGAAATTAAAAAAATTGAAAAAGTTGACGGAAAAATTGCCTTTGATTTGTATCAAAATTTTGGCTTTCCTTATGAGTTGACTGAAGAGCTTTTCCGGGAAAAAGGCCAGGAAATAAATAAAAAACAATTTTCAGACGAATTTAATA
>PEVZ01000065.1 GCA_002779665.1 Candidatus Roizmanbacteria bacterium CG06_land_8_20_14_3_00_34_14
CTCCTACAATTATTAATGACGAGACTAATTGTGAATAGGCTAATAAAATACGTTTATTTTTCATACAATTAATTATTGTGAAAGAGAATATTTTTAATAAAATTTCTAACATTTTGTTCAATGTTTTCTGTACTAGATTTATTAATCTCATTAATAATTGCGCTACCGATGACAGCGATATCTGCATAAGGAGCGATTGCTTCCAGATGTTTTCTTTTGGAAATGCCGAAACCAACGGCAATTGGAACGGAAAAATTTTTTCTGACTCTTCGTAGATTTGAAATTAAATTAGGGCTAAGTTTATCTTTTACCCCTGTAATACCTTGATGAGCAGTAAAGTAGACGAAGCCACTTTCTACTTTGGCGTTTTTTCTTAAACGTTCGTCGGTTGAAGCAGGAGAGACAACCTGAATATTATTTAAATTATATTTTTTACAAGATACATAAAAATGTTCTTGGTTCTCCTCATCGATATTCATATCTGGGATGATCAAACCATATGCTCCAGCAACTTTTGCATCACGGCAGAATTTTTTAGTTCCGTATTTAAAAACGGTATTATAATAAGCCATAAAAATAAGAGGGATTTTTATCTCTAAAGATAATTTTTTCATTAATAAAAAAGCGTCTTTAATTTTTGTGCCACGCTGCAAAGATTTCTCACAGGCATTCATAATCGTCGGACCGTCGGCCAGGGGATCAGAGAAAGGGATCTGTAATTCAATCATATCAACACCGCTTTTTACCATCGTTCTAACGATTTTTTCCGTTTCTTCGAGCGATGGATAGCCAATGACAACATGGGTCATGAGTTTCATATTTTTACAAAATCTTCAAGAAACTTATAAAAGCTTTTATCCTTAAAAGCTTCGGCTAATATAAATAAGTCTTTATCACCACGACCAGAAAGATTAACAACGATTATTTTTTCTTTTGAGAGTTTTGGGGCAAGTTTAATTGCGTGAGCAACGGCGTGAGCTGATTCAAGAGCAGGAATAATGCCCTCTAAATGAGCCAGTGTTTTAACGGCCTGTAAAGTTTCTTGATCGGAAACGCTGACAAATTCGACTCTTTTTTTATCATGTAGAAAAGCAAGTTCCGGTCCAATTCCGGGATAATCAAGGCCAGCAGAGATACTATGGGTTTTTTGTAGTTGACCATCGCTGTCTTGTAAAAAATAGGATTTATACCCCTCAACAACACCAACTGATCCTCCAGAAAAACGAACAGCGTGATCCCCAATTTTTTTTCCTTTCCCTCCTGCCTCAACCCCGATCAATTGAACAGATTTTTTATTTAAAAAATTATAAAAAGCACCCATAGCATTGCTTCCTCCACCAACACAAGCGATGACATAATCTGGTAGTTTATTTTCAAATTCTTTTGTTTGTTTTTTTATTTCCTGACCGACGATCTTTTGGAAATCTCTGTTCATGGTTGGATACGGGTGTGGACCAAGAACGGAACCGATTACATAATGCGTATCGTTAACATTTTCAATTAAATCTTTCAGGGCAGCATTCACGGCATCCTTTAAAGTTTGGCTTCCTGTTAAAACTGGGACAACCTTTGCCCCAAGCTGTTCCATTAAAAATACATTTGGTCTTTGACGGGCAATGTCAACCGCGCCCATGTAGATCGTGCAGGAAAATCCAAACTTTGCCGCAACTGTAGCGGTGGCCACTCCGTGTTGTCCAGCGCCGGTTTCGGCAATTAACCTCGTTTTACCCATCCTTTTAGCAATTAGGGCCTGTCCTATACAATGGGTGATTTTATGGGCTCCAGTGTGATTTAATCCTTCATTTTTAAGATAAATTTTTGCCCCGCCCAATTTTTCGGTCAAATTTTGGGCAAACACCAACGGAGTAGGTCTTCCGGCAAAATTTTTTAAAAGATTATTAAATTCTTTTTGAAATTTCTGATCTTTTTTAGCCGATTCATAAGTTTTTTCAAGCTGTTCCAAAGTTGGAATTAACATTTCCGGTAAATATCGACCACCATATTTTCCAAAGTGTCCGTTACTCATATTTTTATTTCTTTAACTTTATAAATAAAATCTCTAATTTTTTTATTATCCTGTACCCCATTTGTTTCAATCCCTCCAGCTACATCAACAGAATAAGGCCGAATTTTTTTTATTATTTGTTCAACATTGTCTGGAGTTAATCCTCCAGCGAAAAATATATTGTTTTGTTTTGCCAGTTTTTGAGCTTCTTCTAAATCTGGGATTTGACCAGACCCTTGAATTTTTCTATCAATCAATCGATATATTGATATATTTTTGGTGCTCCTAATTATTTTTTTTTCATGAAGTTGAACATAATCTAAGTCAAGTAATTTAACAATTTTATTAATATAATCTGTTTTAATATTTTGAAAAACTCCAACGATCTTAACATTGTTTTTTATTTGACTAATTATTTTTTCTGCTAATTTTGGCTTAATATACCGTTTTGAGGACGGAACAAAATTAAAACCCAAAAAATCGGCTCCGGCGTTAATCGCTGTTTGAGCCGCCTCCAGAGTTTTAATTCCGCAAATTTTTACTTTGACTTTCATAGTTTTGCAATTCCCTAATAAAACTTTTAATATTGTTTGTTTTCATCAAACTGGTTCCAACCAAAATCCCCTTGGCTCCAGCCCGTTGATACTTTTTTACTTCGTTTGAAGATTTGATTCCGGAAAAGCCCAGCTTGACAAAACGATCAGGAATTTTTTCCATTAGTCTGCAAGCTTGGTCAACATTGACGTCAAAAGTTTCTAAATTACGGGCGTTGACCGCGATTATCTTGGTCGAAGTCTGAAGAGCTTTTTTTAAATCTATTTCATCGCTTATTTCAACTATTGGTTCAATCCCAATCTCTTGGCAAAGCAAGACAAATTTTATTAAAGTTTGTTTATCAGTAATCTTTGTAATCAACAATAAGGCATTGGCGCCAATTATTTTCGCTTCATAAATCTGATAAGAGTCAATGACAAAATCTTTTTGTAAAACCGGCAGGTCAACGCTTTTTTTAATTCGCGGGATAAATTTTGGACTGCCTTTAAAAAAATGTTTTTCGGTGATAATCGAAATTGCATCAACCCCAGCTTGTTTATAGTCGACCGCTCTTTTGACAATATTTTTTTCAGATTCAAAATAAGGAACGGTAGGGGAGGCCATCTTAATTTCAGCAATAATTGCCATTTTATTTTCTGGTAAATTAAGGAATCTACCACGTTTTAGCCCATTAAGATATTCCTGTTTTTTTTCGACTATTTGTTTTAAAATTTTATGCATATTTTTGTGTTTCTTTGATTAGATTTTCTAATACCAATTTTGCTTTTCCGCTATCAATAGAATTTTCCGCTACCTTAATTCCTTCTTTAATATTGGTGACAGCTCCGGCAACATACAAAGCAAAAGCGCTGTTCAAAACTGCCAAGTCGCGCTGAGGGCCTTTTGCTCCTTTTAAAATATTTTTGATAATCAGGGCATTATCAGTAGCCGTTCCGCCGAAAATTTCTTTTTTGTCAAACTTTTTAAAACCAAATTCTTTTGGATCGATAATTGATTTTTTAATCAAATCTTTGTTTATTTCAAACACGATTGTTTTTGAGTATGTACTTACCTCATCCATCCCATCTTCACTGGTTACAATAAGAAGCCTTCCATAAGATAATTTTTTCCCAACTTTGGCTAACTTTTCAGCAATTTTAATATTTGGGACTCCAATAAGCTGTCTTTTTACCGAGGCCGGGCTGGTGAAAGGTCCAAGAATGTTAAAAATAGTTCTTATTTTTAATTCCTTTCTGATCGCTGCTATATTTTTCATTGCTGGATGGAATAGTGGGGCAAATAAAAAAACCATACCAACTTTGTAAAAAATTAATTCAGCTTGCTTAGGGGTTAATAAAATATTTACTCCTAATTTTTCTATAACATCGGCGCTACCGCTTTGACTGCTGACCGCTCGGCCTCCGTGTTTGGCTACTTTTACTCCGGCTCCGGCGGTAACAAAAGCGGTCGCCGTTGAAACATTAAAAGTACCAGACATATCTCCGCCAGTTCCACAAACGTCAATAGCCCGGTCAATATAAATTTGAACCATATTTTTTCTTACTCCATTTATTAAAGCCACAATTTCATCAACGGTTTCTCCTTTCATTCTCAAAGCTGTTAAAATCGCGCCACCTTGAATCGGATTAATATTTCCATTAATTAAATTAGATAAGAATAATTTAATTTCTTCAGTAGTTAAATTTTTATTTTCGAGTAAATTGTTTAGAATTTTGGTCATTTCCATAGTTTTTATTTACTAAATAAAAAATTGGACAACATTAATTTTCCGCCTTCGGTGGCAAAAGATTCCGGGTGAAATTGGATGCCTTCGATCGGATAAACTTTATGACGCAAACCCATAATTTCGTTACTATCTTCTGATATAGCAGTAATTTTTAATGATTTTGGTAAAGATGATTTTTCAGCTATCAGTGAGTGATAACGCATGACCTCTAGGTTTTGAGGCAGGTTTTTGAAAATTCCCAGTCCGTCATGTTTGATTAAGCTGGTTTTTCCGTGCATAGGCTGGTGGGCTCTGATAATTTTTCCGCCAAAATAATAAGCCATTCCTTGCATTCCCAGACAGACACCAAACACGGGTGTTTGTTTACCGATTTCAGTCAAAACTTTTGCGCAAACACCAAAATATGCAGGATTGCTTGGATCCCCTGGTCCAGGGGAAATAATTATCTTGTCGTACTTTCTGTTATTAATTTCGTTTTCAGTTATTTGATTATTGCGGATAACATCCAAAACAAATGGCTGGTTTTTCTTTACAAAAATCTCACCTACATATTGGTAGAGGTTAAAAGTAAAAGAATCATAATTATCAATAATAAGTATTTTCATATTGACAGGGCTTTTTTCATCGCGGCTAACTTCCGCGTAATTTCTTCATATTCTTTTTCAGGTATCGAATCGTAAACGATGCCGCCACTGGTTTGTGTATACCCATACTCATCAGCTATAAACATCGATCGTAAAGTTAAGGCAAAAGTGCAATCGCCGTTAAATCCGAATTGTCCGACTCCGCCGCCATAAGGACCCCGGGCTTGTGGTTCGTTTTTGTCGATAATTTTCATTGTCTCAACTTTTGGTGTCCCCGAAACCGTTCCCATTGGAAAATTGCTGGCCAAACCGGAAAACATATCTTCTTTCGGTTGAATAAAGCCGGTAATTTCACTAGAGATATGTTGAACATGACTGAATTTTTTTATGCTCATCAAATCCCTGATTCGGACGGTTCCAAATTGTGCTACCCGGCCAAGATCATTTCTTTGCATATCGACCAACATACTGTGTTCTGCTTTTTCTTTCGGATCGTTTAATAATTTTCTGGCCAGTTGACGGTCTTCAAATTCCTCTTGACCTCTTTTAATCGTGCCGGCCAGGGGTCTAGTCGTCATTTCTCCGTCTCTCAACGAAAATAGAAGTTCTGGGCTGGCGCCAATGATTTTTTTATTTTTAAACTTAAAATAATACATAAACGGGGAAGGGTTTATCTCTCTTAAATTTTTGTATAACCCTAAGGGATTGCCGGTTATTTTGTATTCGGATTTGAAACCAACTTCGCATTGAAAAGTATTACCTTTCAGTATTTGATCTTTGACTTTTTCAACTATTTTGTGATGTTCTTTTTTTGTGAAGGTATCTCTGATAAATTTAGCTTTAAAATTGGTTTTGTTGATTTTTAATCGGCCTATTCTTTTTAAAGCTTCTATTCTGTTGACTCTGTAATAAAAATAAAATAACTCATGAGAGTGTTTGTCCAAAATAATTCCGTCATCATAGACCCCAAACATGAATTGATCAAAAAGTTCATGAACTTTAACATCTATTGACGGCTCAAAATAATTAACGGCTTCGTAGCTTAAATAGCCGACCAATCCGCCGGCATAATTTTTAGCAAGGACTTGATTCGGCATAATTTCCTTTAAAGCAAAATAAGGATTAGCGACGTTATACTTTCGATTATTTATAGTTAATATATTTTTTCGGGCCGAAATTATCTTTGAGGGTTGAAAACCAATTAAGGAATAGCGGGAAAATTTTTCCTCCTCTCCTAGCGATTCCAAAATAAAACAGGTATCAAATCTTGATTCAATTTTTTGAAATAATTCAAAAAAATTTATATCTTCTCCAAATTTAATGTATTTTGGTTTCTTGTCAATGATGATTTTTGGCAATTTTTTCATAGTTCGATAAACTCACTATAATCTTAAAAAGCCTGGCGGCTAGATTTTTACCGACCCCCGCAGGCCGATTTTGGTCTCGGTCGCCAGTCTTTTTAATATTTATTTCATAATTGATTATGTAAAAATTTGTCATAACCATTAAGGTCTAATAACCCATGGCCGGAGAGATTAAAAAGAATTACTTTTTTCTTTCCCTCTTTTCTTGCCTTAATTGCCTCATCCATCGCCGATTTGATCGCATGAGATGATTCGGGGGCGGGGATTATTCCCTCACAGCGGGCAAAGTCTACTCCAGCCTGGAAAACCGGATTTTGCTCATAAGCTACCGC
>PEVZ01000029.1 GCA_002779665.1 Candidatus Roizmanbacteria bacterium CG06_land_8_20_14_3_00_34_14
CTAAATGATTGATTAGAGCTTAATGAAGGGCTAAAGAAGATTTACAGGTCAGGATTTGGTTACCAGTGCCGAATTTAGCAACTGCTACAAAGGGTTGGTGTAACTTAGGTTTTACCGGTTGTCCATCGATTTCAGATATCATTACCGGTATGAACAGTAATGGAGTTAAGACAAACTTAGATACAATGACAGATTATTCCAGGGTCAGCGGATTATATTTTCAAAAATCAGAAACAAATGATCCAAACGGTAATCCGATAGGTAAAATTACCTTTTTATCGGAAATGAATTTTACCGATAAAGATGCGCTATCATGGATGGGGCAGATGGATACTAATGTTGATATGTCAACAAAAGGCAAAATTGGACTAAACGCCGAATTGATTAAAAATTTAACTGCGACTAATGCCTCCTTGACAATGTATGGGCTGAGCTATAACGATCCAATAGTAGATGTTACCAACGCCGATGGTTCGGCAGGTGATGGTAGTATTGTTAGCGGTTTGACTTATGATAAGGTGGCAGGGACATTAACTTTCACTGCTGCACACTTTACGACATTTACTTCGAAAGAAAAAACGACTACCGGTAGTAGTTCTTCTTCATCACCAACCACACCCGGTTGTAGTAATCAAGTACCTGATCATTCACCAGACTTATTTCAGATCGATACGACAAAAAATAAGGCAAAATTATTTTTTACTCCGGTTAATAACGCCGTAGATTATTACTACATTGCCTACGGATTTACTGAAGGCGATGAAAGATTTGGAGTAAGATTTGACAAAGGGTATTATGACGGAGTCATCGACTATACAATTAATGAACTATCACCGAATACTAAATATTATTATAAAGTAAGAGCCGGCAACGGTTGCGCGACCGGCGCCTGGAGTAATTGGATGAAAGCAAAAACTGATGGAGTCTATATTCAGACTATTCAGACAATCCCAGACGATACCATTACTCCTGAGCCAACAAAATCAGTTAAATCCCCAACTACTCTTGGAGTCTCCGATTCGGTAGCACCTTCTAAATCAGTCACTCCGCCTGAAGTCAAAAAATCTTGGTGGAAAAAGATCGTTGAATATATACTTCGATAAAATTACAGCCTCCTAATAATCCATTAACATACTTTTGTAGGTTATCCTCCTTCGCTGAAGCTTCGACGGACAAGTAAGCGGTAGACAATTATTTTGATTTATTTTATAACTAATATTATTAGTTTAATTTAATAATTATTATCTCTCACGTAGGTACGTGTAAGATAATAATTATGTTATAAAAAGTATGAAAGAAAAAGAAATAAAATTAAAAAGGGGTCAGCTTTATTGGTATATTCTAGAGATTATAGGAGTTGTTATAGTTTCTGGTGGAAATCCACTTCGACCAGTTATACCATTAGCTGTAAAAGAAATTGTTAAAATACTAAAAGAACTAAAAAATCTTAATGTGGAGGAGAAAAAAATAAGAATAAGTCTCGAGAAAATGGAAAAAAAAGAAATTTTAGAAATTGTTGAAAAGGATGATAATGTATTTGTGAAAATAAAAAATAAAGAAAATCAAACAATTGTAAAATATTCAATTAAAGCTCTTCTTGATTTTAAGAAAAAAAAGAAAAAATGGGATGGTAAATGGTTTTTAGTATTTTTTGATGTTCCTAAAATACAAAATAATAAAAGAGATTATCTAAGATCGTATTTACTTAAAATTGGATTTATGAAATATCAGCACAGCGTTTACATATTTCCGTATGAATGCGAAAAAGAGGTAATGTTAATTAAAAAAATAGTTGAAGGTGCCAAATATATGACTTATATTGTTGCTGAAAAAATTGAAAACGAAAGTAAAATTAAGTCACTTTTTAATTTGTAAATTTATTAAAATTAACTACCCCGTACGTACGAGAGAGATACTATAGTGACGAATCTCTCCATTTTCTTTTCTTCCCGAAGAAGTGTTCGGGTATGGAAATTTGGGCAATGTGTACCCACCATTCTTGGAATATTTTGACGATTATTACAGAAGATAACGATAAAAATATATATTTTTTATCTAATAAGAAATGTAGTTGTTTGAAGTAAATAGAAAAGAAAATAAGAAAAAAGATATTCTCAAAAAAATTTGGAAAAAGAAAAAATATCCGGCGGTCGTTTTTTATAAAAAATATAATTTCTCCACCAGTTCTAAAAATAAATAATATCAATAGTAAAAATCTGTAATTAGTTAAATGAAACCAGCTAAAAGTCATGACGTTGAAATACCACCATAAGTCCAAAGCTTTATCGTATCTTTCATATTCGTTTAAGGTGAGTATTTTACGTGAGGCAAATTCTATATCAATAACATCCAAAAAAAATGATAAAATTACTGATATTAAAGGCCAAATGAAGATTAACGGAGCAACTAGAATACGGAGTGCAACGATTAGATAATAAAGGATCTTGTTCATAAGTAAAAGCAATTATTATTATATGTCAAAACATTTAAGGATTGCCATGATATTTTCCTCAGACCCTTCTCAAGCAGGTGGAGTTCAAGAACATGTTTTTTATTTGACGAAGGAATTAAAAAAATTAGGCCATAAGGTCGATATTTTTGGACCGGAAAATAATATTATTCCCTATCTTAATTATCATCCGATATCCAAAGTTGTTAGATTGCCGATACCCAATGGTAATTGGGGAAATATAACAGTAAAGAACGATGAAAAACATGAGGTTTCCGAAATAATTGAAAAGGGCAAATTTGATATTATTCATATTCATGAACCCTACATTCCCTTTGTAAACTGGGATATATATAAAAATACTTCAGCAATTAAAGTAGCCACTTTCCATACAGCCTGGAATAATGATTCAATAATAAATGTTATCAATCCATTTTTACCACTATTTAAAGAATCCTTTTCTAAATATTTTAAAGCAGCCATTTTTGTTTCAAAGATCGGAAAAAAAAAATGGCAATATCTGTGTGAAAAAAATGTCATCCAAAAGATTATCTATAATGCCGTCGATAATAAAGCTTTCAAACCAATTAAAAAAAATAAAAATAAAATAATTAATTTATTGTTTGTCGGACGACTAGTAAATAGAAAAGGTCCCTTGTACCTGTTAAGAGCGATCAAGAAAATAATTTCAACCAATAAAAATATAAAATTGACCGTCATAGGTGATGGTCCCGAAAGATCAAACGCAGAGAAATATGTCAGAGATAATAATTTAGGTAAATTTGTAGAGCTAAAAGGTGAGATAATAGGAAAGAAAAGGATTTCCTACTATCAGAAAGCAGATATATTTTGTGCTCCATATATTGATGAGGCTTTTGGAATAACAATCCTTGAATCATTAGCTTGCGGAATACCGGTTGTGGGTTTTAGAAATGAATCTTTTTTAGAAATCTTGAAGGGTTACCCTTATCCGAAGTTTTTTGTCAATAATGGAAATGTTGTAGATTTATCCAAAGCTTTAAAAAAATTAATAAGTAGCGATGAAAAGAGAAGTGAAGTCAGCAGATGGGGAATTGAAAGAGTTAAAAAATTTAACTGGACAAATACCGCAAAGGAAACAGAAAAATTATATTATCAAATTCTTTAAAATATGAAAAATATTAGGAATTTTGCAATCATCGCCCACATCGACCACGGTAAGTCAACCTTGGCCGATCGACTGTTGGAATTGACCGGGACGGTCGAGGCCGGTCGCCACGAAGCCCAGATGCTTGATCAAAATCCAATTTCACGAGAACGGGGAATAACAATTAAGTTAGCCCCTGTACGCATGAAATTTAGAATTGATAATTTAAAATTAAGAATTGAAGAAAAAAATATTCTGAATTCTGAATTATACATTCTGAATTTGATAGATACTCCCGGTCATGTGGATTTTTCCTACGAAGTTGATCGGACCCTTGCCTGTGTCGAAGGCGTCGTTCTTTTAGTTGATGCTACTCAAGGAATCCAAGCTCAGACAATCGCTAATGCTTATAAAGCGATTGAAAAAAATCTTGTGATCATTCCCGTCGTTAATAAAATAGATATGGTTAACGCTGAGGTGGAAAAAACGAAAAAGCAGTTGATTGATTTTTTGGGAGTGCGCGAGGAAGAAATATTTTGTGTGTCAGCAAAAACGGGAGTTGGGGTGAAAGAATTATTGGAGACAATTATTGAGAAAATCCCATCGCCAGGCTTTAAAAAGGGTCTGACCCTCGTCGAGGGTCAGACCCTACAGGCTCTCATCTTCGATTCCTATTATGATTCTCACCGGGGAGTGATTGCGTTTGTCAGGGTCTTTGATGGGGAGTTAAAAAAAGGGAAAAAGGTAATTCTTTCGGAGGCAAACGAAACTTTTGAAGTCCAAGAGGTGGGATATTTTCATCCTGAATTGACGTCACAAGAGTTTCTTAAAAATGGGGATATTGGCTACGTCGTCACTAATCTCAAGGATATCCATAAAGTTCAGGTTGGAGATAGTATCGTCACCAATCCGTCCCTGTCTTTACCCGGATATAAAAAAGTTAAGCCGATGGTCTTTGCTTCAATTTTTCCAACCGATACCGGTGATTATCTTAATCTGCAAAAAGCGTTAGAAAAACTTTATCTCAATGATTCCTCCCTCGAGTTCTCCACCATCCACAGTATGGCCCTTGGAGCCGGATTTAGAGTTGGTTTTTTGGGATTGTTGCACGCCGATATTGTTCGAGAAAGGTTGGAACGTGAATATGACCTTTCTTTAGTTTTAACCCCGCCACGGGTCAAATTTAGACATGAAAATAATAATTTTTTTGAACCATACGTCAAGGCGATGATTGTCTGTCCTGATAGCTACGTTGGCGTTGTCATGCAACTCTGCCAAAATTACCGGGGAAAATTTATAAATATGGATAATAAAAATCAGACCGTTTTAGAATATGAATTACCCATGTCAGAATTAATTTCTGACTTTTTTGATAATCTGAAAAGTGCCTCATCCGGTTATGCTTCTTTAGACTGGGAATTTTTGAGGTATCAACAAGTAAAGGCGGATAAATTAGAATTACTTTTGAATTTGGAACCAATTGATGAATTTAGTGAAGTCGTCGTCGAAGAACGATCTTATGAAAAAGCTATTTTTTTAACATCCAGATTAAAAGAGTTAATCCCCCGTCAACAATATGAGGTAAAAATTCAGGCGAAATATAAAGGGAAAATAATCGCTTCATCCCGTTTAGCTCCTTTTCGAAAAGACGTACTTATAAAAAGCGGAAAGTTAGTCGGAGGTGGAGATTTTGGGAGAAAAAGAAAATTATTAGACAAACAAAAAGAAGGAAAAAAGAAGATGAAGATGATCGGAAAAGTCGAAATCCCGAAAGAAGCGTTTATGAAGTTGTTTAAACGGTAGAAAGTTTGAACGTTTAAACGTTTGAACGTTGAGACGTTTGTATCCTTGATATCTTATAAATAGCAAATAATAAAACTCCTCCTGCTAAATACTGAGTCGGCGCCAGAAAACTTTTATATAACGTTGCGTCAATAAAGACGGCCAAAAGTGGATAGACTAATTCAAGAATTGTTGACACATTGGCTGGGACTTTTTTTAATCCACGATAATAAATGGCGACCGAAACCATCCCGGTCGAAACGGCAATAAGTAAAAAGCGACCAAGTTGTGAAATTGTTGGGGCTGAAAGACTTTTGCTTTGGCCCATTATAAAAACCATTCCAAATGCTAAAATGCTTGTAAATAAAAATCTCAAACCGGCTATGTAATTACTTGGTCTTTTAATAAGGGCAATTTTGGAAAAGACAGTCGAAGAACCCCAAGCAAAGGCGGCGCCGAGGGCGTAAAGAGCGGCAATAATTGTTCCACTCCCCGTTGAAAAATTAATAATTCCATTTTTGAAAGTGACAAAGTATGCGGCAAGTAGAGCAAGGACAGCCCATTTTATATATGATTTCGAAACCTTTTCTTTAAGAAAAATTGAGGCGGCTGAAATTGCAAAGATCGGCTGTAATTTTTGGATAAGATAGACGACGCTGAAGGAAATAAAATTTGTTTTTAATAATGCCGTTGTAAACCAAAGAGTGCCCAAGACTCCACTAAACATAGCGATGAATAAAAGCAAAAAAAATTCTTTTTTAGTTAGGCCTTCTTTTTTAAAAGTTAAAATTAAATATGGTAAAAGAATAATTGCTCCAAATAAATGTTCATAGAAAACTATCGTAATAGATGGAAGTGTAAACAGGCTTCTACGGATAATTCCGTCAAATGCCCAAAGAGAGGCGGCCACAATGATTAATAAAGGACCGT
>PEVZ01000033.1:0-2257 GCA_002779665.1 Candidatus Roizmanbacteria bacterium CG06_land_8_20_14_3_00_34_14
TTTTGAGTTTTAGTATTTATCCACTTGCCTTTTATATTATTATCCTGTAAATTTATACTAATTATTAATTAAATTATTATAAAATTATGGATAATAAGCCTTTACGTTCTTTTTTAGAAATTCCTTACGATGAATTGGAATTAATGAATTTACAGGCAAAACAAAAAAGAAAAGATCAAGTTCCCGAAAAAGAATTGAAGGAATTTTATCTAAATTATTTAAAAAAAGAAAAGAGATTAAAAGCGGTGACAATCGGTTTTTCAGATTTGGAAGGCCGATTTCATATGATTGACTACGATAAAAAATTCTTCATTAATTCTTATGATAATCTGACTTTTGACGGCTCCTCAATCCGCGGTTTTTCCCGTCAAGCTGAATCTGATTTAAGACTTGGGGTAGATTGGGGAGCTTTTTGGTGGTTGCCAAGTGATGTCTTTGGAACGGGCAAGGTCTTGATGATGGGTAAAATTAATGACCAGGAAGGAAAGCCTTATCAGATGGATTCAAGAGGTATTTTAGAATCCCATTTAAAATCATTGCAAAAAAAATATCAATATAAAGTTTATGTTGCCAACGAGGTTGAAGGATTTTTAGTCAAAGGAATTGATGCAGAGCAGACATATAATGAAAAGGTTGGTTTTGAATTAGTCTCTATGGGGGGCTACTATCATTCACTTCCTAAAGATGTCTTGAGAAATTTCATCGATCAATCGGCCGAAGCTCAGAGAGCAATGGGTTTTGAAAATGAAAAAGACCATCCGGAAGTCGCTCCTTCTCAATTTGAATTAAATTATTCTTATACCGATGCGGTGATAGCTTCTGACCAAATTCAAATCTATAAATTAATCTGTCGTCAGGTAGCTCGGAATATGGGGATGACGGCAACATTTTTACCAAAGCCAGTAATGGGAATTAATGGGACAGGAATGCATACGAATATTTCAATCTTTAAAAATAATAAAAATCTTTTTCACGATGTTAAGGGAAAAGGTCAGCTATCTGAATTTGCCTGGAAATTTATTGAAAAGATTTTATCGAACGCTAATGATATTTGTCTACTTTTAAACAGTAGTGTCAACGCTTATCGTCGACTTGACCCTCATTTTGAGGCGCCAAATGAAATAAAAGTTTCAGAAATCGACCGGGGCGCGATGATAAGGGTACCGCTACATAATGAAAAATCGGCGCGAATCGAAGTAAGAAGTGTTGGGACTGATGCCAATCCATATTTGCTAATTTATTCGTTAATAAGAACCGGTCTTGAGGGAATGATTGAAAAAGTCGATAAAGAAAAAAGACCAAGAGCAAGATTTTTACCGGGAGATATAAATACAGCCATTAATTATTTCCGCCAAAGCGAATTGGTTGAGCAAATAATGGGAGAAGAGATGAAGAAAAAATTTATTGATCTTAAGCAAAAGACAGCTGATCGTTCACCGAGAGATTTAGGGACAAAGGTCAAGAATTCCGAAGTCATCTATCACCATGAAGTTTACAACCAAATGCTTTGGAATGATTTTTGATTTATTACGGCGTATATTATAACGTAGAGACGCAAAATTTTGCGTCTCTACAAAAAAACATGCCCGATAAATTTCGAGATAGATATAGAATTCCTTCTATTCGTTTACCAAATTGGGATTATTCTGACAGTGGGTATTATTTCATTACTATTTGTACAAAAAATAAAAATGAATATTTTGGTGAAATTGTAAATGATAAAAATTATTTATCAGAAATAGGAAAAATTACTGAAAAATGTTGGATAGAAATTCCTGCTCATTTTCCATGCGTAAAATTAGATGAATTTGTTATGATGCCAAATCATATTCATGGAATAATTATTATAAAAAATAATGTTCCCTACGTAGAGACGCAAAATTTTGCGTCTCTACAACAGGCAAAACAAATAAAATATCAAAATAAATTTGGACCACAATCAAAAAATCTTGCGTCAATTATTCGAGGTTTTAAAATTGGGGTAAAAAAATACGCAACAATAAACAAAATAAATTTTTTCTGGCAATCCCGTTATTACGATCATATCATTCGAAATGAAAAAGAATACTATCGAGTTAAACAATATATTCGAGATAATCCAAAAAATTGGGAAACAGATAGAAATAATTCTAATGATATTTGGACTTAATCGCTCCATCATAACGAAGAAGAATTATTTATCTCAAATATTTCTGAATATTTGCCTCGTGCTCTTCGAGGGTTACAGCGTAGTGCATAACGCCGTTATTATCGGTCA
>PEVZ01000033.1:2304-8146 GCA_002779665.1 Candidatus Roizmanbacteria bacterium CG06_land_8_20_14_3_00_34_14
ATCGGTCAAATAGAACCAGTAAGGTGTTGAGGGGTCAGCGTTGATGACGGCTTCAAGAGAAGAAAGTGAGGGAGAGCAAACTGGCTCTGGTGGCAAGCCCTTGTTTTTATAAGTATTAAAAGGCGAATCAATATTTTTATCTTCATCAGTTATGCTTTTTTTCCACCATGATTTTTCATTTGCTTGATATCCAAGAATGTATTGTAGCGAAGCATCTAAATCAAGTGGCCAGTTGGCCAAATATCTTTTCAAAATTATTCCGGCAATTTTTTCGCGGGTTGAAGGTTGTCTGGCTTCCCTTTCAACTAATGATGCTAAAATTAAAGCCTGCTTTTCGGTCAACTTTGTTTGCTTTTTGATATTTTGAAAAGCTTTAACAAATTTTTGATTATTTTTTATTATTGTTAGAACGACGTCGGACGAAGCATTTTTGGGCACCTGATAAGTATCCGGAAAAATATATCCCTCTTTTGCTTTACTCATAATTTCTATCTCCGGAATATCCAAAGTCTTAGAAATAATCTGGGCCATCTCTTCTTTACGCATTCCTTCGATTAAGGTTATTGAAGTATCAATTGAGCCATGAGTCAAATTAATAGCAACTTGTTCGGCGTTCATATTTTCGGAAATCTTAAATTCACCGGCTTGAATTTTCCTTTCAAGACCTAACTTCTTGACGACTAAATAAAATACAATTTTATTTCTTATCAAACCATCACTTGCTAAATTATTAGTAATCGTATCGAGAGGTTCTCCAGATTTAATAATAAAAGTTTTTGTTTCTTTACTTAACTTATTGACAGGAAGAAAGCCTTCACGGTAAAAAAGATAGAAGGAGACAGAAATAAATATAATTAATAACAATAGTATTTTTAATTTCTTCATTTTTATTCAATTTTGAAAATTGGTAAATTCTTCAAAGTTGCCTCGGCTTCTTTTAATCGATATTTATCATCGGAATATAATGTAAAAATTATTTCGTTTTTGACGACAGAATGATCAAGTTTCTTAAGTAAATATATACCAGCCTTTTTATCATTTGGAGAACCTAAAATTTTGGCGACGGTATTTAAATTATGGTTATTTATATCTTTAATTTTACCAGATATTGAAGATTTGAAATCAAATTTATTTTTTGCCAATTCCAAAGAATTTGAAGTAATTTTATGATCACCACCCTGAGCTTTGACGATTTCCTGAAATTTCCTTAATGCGTCGCCCGATTCGAGAATTTTTTTTGCTTCGTCCTCTCCTCCGCCAGCCGGCGGATTTCCCTTCTCTTTATAACAAAGATCTAAAAGCTTTCCCGCCAATCTTAAAGATTTAGCTTCAAGACGGAGAGGGCGATCGGTTTTTTGTTCCAGGACATACAAGACATCGCGTGCTTCAAGTATTGGCCCAATTCCCCGACCGGCAGGTTCGAGTGTCTCATTGATATCACAAATAACCTTAATCCCAAAATGGTGAGCTAAACTTTCAAATTTTTTAGCCACCTCTTCTCCTTCAGAAAAACGATGAATCTTGGCCGTTTTACCGATTGGAATATCTATGACTAAGTGAGTCGTGCCGGCCGCAATTTTTTTTGCCATAACCGAAATAATAATTTTGTCAAATGATTCAAAAGATAGAGGTTCTTCAACACGAATAATAATATCGTCGGCCGGAGCAATGCCTAGTTTGCCGTTCCAAGCAATACAGCCTCCCACCTCATTGACTATTTTTTCAATTTGAGACGGCGTAAATTCAACAGATGCAATCGCTTCCATAACGTCAGCAGTACCGGCTGGAGTCGTGATTGCACGTGACGAAATTTTTGGAATCTTAAATCCGGCGGCAGCAATAATTGGAACAATAATCATCGTTGTTCTGGTCCCTGCGATTCCGCCCACAGAATGTTTGTCTGCTACAATTCCATCAAATTTTAGCTTATTTCCAGTCTCAACCATTGCCTTGGTAAAGTAAAAAAGCTCTTGTGGAGTATAGCCCTCCTTAAATGATGATGCTACAAAATATGTAGTTAAAACGTCCGAAAGTTTATTATGAGAAATTTCATCCATTACGGCGAAAATTTCCCTATAGCTCAACTTTTTGCCTAAAAGTTTTTTCTGAATTGATTCGATTGCCAATAATTTTTCTTTATCTTCATTCATATTGAATATAAATTTCAGTAAATTTTTTTTGGTATTCTTTCAATTTTAAAATTAATGACGTTAATAAATATATTTCCCTAATATTGAATAACCACGATAAAAATAAGTATAGTATAAAATGAATCAAAGTAATAACTGACAGAAGTAAAAAGACATTAATTGTCCGGCTGGTATCAAAAATTAGACCATCTAAAAATTTCATTGAAAAATAACTGAAAAATGCGGATAGGAAACCTGAAAAAAACATCTTTCCTATTTCAATAAAAATAGTTTTTAGTCCTAAACCGTTGAGTCGGGAAGAAATTATTATAAAAAGGAGAGAGGAATTAATTATTATGCTGACAGTGAATGATAATGCTAAAGACCAGACAGGCAGGTGAAAAACAAAAATTGATAGTAAGCTTAGTGATGTATTGATAAAAATTGAAAAAATACTGATATAAAAAGGAGTTCGGCTGTCGTGCATACTATAAAAACAACGGGTTAAAAAATAATAACATCCGTGAAAAGGTAAAGATATTGAAAAATAAGATAAGGTGACCGCAGTTGAAACCGTCGAATCCCAATCAAATTTTTGACCTCCAAAAAATAATCTTACAAGGGGAGTGCGGGCAAAAATAAAAAAGAAGGCAATAGGAATTGTTAGATAAAATAAATTGAGAATTGAGTCAGAAATAATTTTTTTAAACTCTTCGAGTTTTTTTTCTTGAAACATTTCTGTTAAATAAGGGAGGGAAGCTTGTCCAAAAGCAATACCAATGACCGATACGGGCAGTAGCTGCAGGTGTTGAGCGAGATAAAAAAAAGTGTAGGCACCTGACCCTAAAAATGTTGTTAGGGTCAGATCAATTGTTGCATCAATTTGAGCGACGATGACGGTAAAGGCGCGCGGAATAACCATTTTAATAAATTCGGATAACCCTTTTGTCCTCTTTAAAATAAATTGATATTTAAAATCAGAATTAAAAAAAAGTGGAATTTGGATAACAAAAAGTAAGAAAGCTCCAATTATGACACCCCAGATTGGAGCAAAAAGAAAAAAAGTCGGATAAAGAAAAATTGTCGTTACGATGATTGCTATGTTGTAGACTACCGGAGCTAAGGCTGATAGAAAAAAAGTTTTGTTTGCCTGCCCAATCCCGGTCAAAAAATTTCCTAAAACAAAGAATGGGAGCTGTCCAAGTAAAAGTAATCTGGAGAGATTAATTATTTTTTCCATTTTTATTAAGTCATATCCTGGTGTTAGAGCTGGAATAATTTTGTCAAGAAAAAGCGAGACGACGACGACAAAAACTGTTAAAAAGATAAAAATAAGATTGATAATCGAGGAAATATTTTCCGAAAGCTCTTTTTTGTTCGCTCTGTATTTAACATAAATTGGAATAAAAGTTGAGGTGAGAGCTCCCGTAATCAGGATTTCAAAAATTATATCTGGAATTCGAAAGGAGGCAAAAAAAATATCGAGCTCTTCCTTATTAAAGTAACCGGATAATATTCTATAACGTAGAAAGCCGGAAAGACTTGTCAGGACGATCATAAAAGATAGTAAAACCGCTGAAGAAAAAATACTTTTTTGCTTAGTAAATATGAAGTCCTGAGTTTTTTTAAATAATCTTTCCACAAGGTTAGTATACAACGATTTTGATGAATGTTTATTAGAATAGTCACATAATCATCTGCTAATTTATACGAAGTGAATATTTTAGTGTGATAAATCACACCACTACAACACTAATACAAATATCTATTGACAGTCGGTGGAAAATGGTGTCTAATAAATACATATGGTGTTTTTTGGTGAATATCAAATCAATTTCTCAGGTTCGGGTAGATTACTTCTGCCAAAAAAAGTCCGTGAACTGCTTAAAGGCAACACCTTCATATTAACAAAAGGCTTCGGCAATTGTTTATCCGGCTACGATAAAGACGATTGGGAGAAAAGAGCCTCAGAGCTATTAAATCCTTCATTACTTCAACCAACTGATATGGAAAATCGTCGCTATATTTTTTCCTCATTAGTTTATTTAGAGATTGACGAACAAGGACGATTCGTTGTTCCTAAAAACTTATTGGAGTACGGTCAGTTAAAAGATAAAGTAGTGATAATTGGAGTAGGTGACCATTTTGAGATATGGGAACAACAGGTTTGGCAAAAGTATCAGAAAGAAATAAATAGAAATAAATAGAAATTATGCATACACCAGTTTTATTGAACCAAGTCATCGAAGCGATGGAAATAAAGAAAGACGGTCTATATGTTGATGCAACGCTTGGAGAAGGAGGTTATACGAAAGCTATTATTGAAAAAGGCGGGAAAGTTTTGGCGATTGATTTAGATACGGAACAAATAGACCGTTATAACATTGAAACGTTAGAACGTTCTAACGGCGTTAAATTAGTCCAGGGAAATTTTAGAGAAATTGAGAAAATCGCAAAAGAAAATAATTTTTTTCCGGTTGATGGGGTAGTTTTTGACTTAGGTTTATCGATGAGGCAGATTAGCCAATCTGGACGCGGGTTTAGTTTCAAAAAATTATTTGAACCTTTAGATATGAGAATGAATTCAAATAATGAAATGACGGCTGAATATTTACTTAATCATTTATCTGAATCAGAATTATTTGATGTTTTTGCAAAAAATTCCGAAGAGATAAATTCTCAAAAAATTGCTCGGGAAGTTGTTATTAGAAGGCAATTAAGGAGACTGGAAAAAGTCGGTGATTTAACCGGATGTATCGACCGAGCCATCGGGGAAATAGATAATAACGCCTATAAAAGAATTTTCCAGGCCTTAAGAATTGAGGTTAATGATGAGTTTGAAAATTTAAAGAATGGCTTAGAAGGGGCTATGAAAATTATTAAAGAAGATGGAAAGGTGGCCGTAGTTACTTTCCATTCGATTGAGGACAGAATGGTCAAAAATTTTTCAAGAGGGATGGGAATAAAATTGTTAAATAAAAAAGTGATTATGAACAGGCGAGGGAGAAGCTTTGAAAAATCGGCAAAATTACGAGTTTTAATCCGTGAAGTAGATCAAAGATCACTTTCACGGTAAATTAAATTAAGAGTCAATCTATGAAAAATATTTTTTTAAAAACAACCGGGCTGATTATGATAGTTTTAATAATTGCCAATCTTTTTGTAGTTATTTCCGGTATTTTCATCAGTGATCAAATAAATACTTTTGAAAAAAAGACAGATAGTCTTCACAAAATAAATTTGAGTTTAGAAAAAAAAGTTGCTTCCCTTGGATCCTTAAAATTTGCGACTGAACAGGCTAAAGAGTACGGCTTTACCAACTCAACTGCGCCTCAATATATTGACCAGTTAAAGTTTGCGTATAGATAATTTATAGTGAGCGTAGTCGAAATATGAAAATTAAATTTATTTTTCTTCTTTTTATTGTTTTTTATTTGACAATTGTTGTTCGGCTATTTTTTCTTCAAGTCATATATTCGCCTGCAAACAAAAGCGAGTATTTAAAAACAAATAAACTTAATCCCATCAGAGGAAGAATTTATGATCAAGAAAATCAAGCTTTAGTTTTAAATCAAAATAGTTATCAACTATATGTCGAGCCAAAAAAGATTGAAGACAAAGATAAGCTTTTGCGTTTATTAAGTGAGAGTTTAAAGGTTGAGGAAGCTTCTATTTCAGCGAAGCTTGATATGTCTAAATATTGGGTCGCGATT
>PEVZ01000033.1:8192-10440 GCA_002779665.1 Candidatus Roizmanbacteria bacterium CG06_land_8_20_14_3_00_34_14
TGGGCATTTAGGATTAGAGGGATTTTATGATCGTGATTTGAGAGGTTTACCGGGATTTGTAGAAACAGAGAGAGATATTTTGGGGCGGCCAATATTAATAGGGGTTCAACAAAGAGTTGAGGCGGAAGATGGTCGTGATCTTATTTTAACAATAGACAAAAATGTCCAGGAAATCAGCAAAAACAGATTACTTGAAGGATTGGAAAAATATAAAGCAAAAAAAGGATGTGTCATTACGGCAGATCCAAAAACCATGGCAATTTTGTCTTTAGTTTGTCTTCCTGATTATGATATAGAAAAGTATTATTTATTTAATGAAAATTTTTATAAAAACTTAGCTATTGCTGATCTTTATGAACCAGGATCGGTATTTAAACCTCTGATTGTGGCGGCGGCACTGGACGAAAAAAAAATCAAGCCTAATGACACCTACAACGAAACCGGTCAGATTGCTGTTGGCGAATACAATATAAAAACATGGAATGATAAATATGAAGGAAAGATTTCGATGACAAGAATTTTAGAAAAATCATCAAACGTTGGTATGGTCTATATTGGAGAAAAATTAGGGAATAAAAAAATCTATAATTATCTTGAAAAATTCGGATTCGGTCAAAATACCGGTATAGATCTTGAAGGGGAAGCCAGTGGTTATTTAAAACCCAAAGCAAATTGGTATCCGATTGATTATGCAACGGTAACTTTTGGTCAAGGAATTGCAATTACTCCAATACAAATGATTCGTGCTTTTGCCTCAATCATTAACGGTGGATATTTAATGAAGCCATATATAGTGCAAAAAATTATTTCTAAGAATAAAATTACGGAAATCAAACCACAGGTAGAGAGAAGGGTTGTTTCTCAAATGACATCAGAAATTATTAGAAAAATGTTAATTTCTACGGTTGAAAACGCTGAAGCCAAATGGGACCGGCCAAAAGGGTTTTTAATTGGGGGAAAAACTGGGACGGCGCAAGTGCCAATTAAAGGAATTTACGATGCCTCAAAGACAATTGCTTCTTTTATTGGTTTTGCACCGGCTAATAATCCTAGGTTTTTGACTTTTGTTATTCTTTATGAGCCTCAATCATCGCAGTGGGGATCAGAAACAGCCGCACCTTTATTTTTTGAAATCACAAAGGATCTTATAGTATACTATGGCATATCACCAAGCCAGTAATTAAATATTAAATCTTAAATATTAAAGGTTAAAGAAACAGTTAAACGTTTAAAACTTAAACGGTTAAAAAAACTATTAAACCTTAAACATTAAACAAATAATTTGTTTATTTAACAGTTTAGTGTTTATAAGTTTATTTAAGTTTTAACAGTTTAATATTTAACAGTTTATTTAAAAATTAATATTTAATCTTTAACCTTTTAAACGATATGCAGAAACTAAAAAATATTTACCACTTATTTCAAGCAGTTCTAGCTAATATTCTTTATGGCTTTCCCAGTCGGCGCCTTAAAGTAATTGGTATTACAGGTACTGATGGAAAGACTACTACGACTCATCTGATTGCGCATATATTGAAGACGGCAAGAAAAAAGGTTTCTTTTGTTTCTACTGTTTATGCATCAATCGGGGGCAAAGAATCCGATACCGGCTTTCATGTGACAACTCCCAACCCGTTTGCTTTGCAAAAATTATTAAAACAGTCGGCTGATAACAAGGATGAATATTTTGTATTGGAAACTACTTCTCATGCGCTTGATCAAAATCGGGTCTGGGGTATCAGCTATGAAGTTGTCATAATTACTAATATCACTCATGAACATCTTGACTATCATAAAAATCATGAAGAGTATAGAAACACAAAATATAAATTATTAAAAATGGCAAAAGTTGGTATAAAAAATACAGACAAAATAATTGGTTTAATTAAAAAAATTCCAAATTTAACTCAATTTAATCAATATAACTATTCAGCAGCTTACACAGTTTGTAAGCAGTTAGGATTATCAGATAACGTGATATTAAAGGCGATGGAAACGTTTAAGTTGCCGAAAGGCAGATTGGATTTAGTTTATGATAAAAATTTTAAAATTATTATCGATTTTGCTCACACTCCGAATGCTTTTTTAGAACTACTTCCTGCCGTTAGAAAACTTTATTTAAAAAAAGGTGGCAATCTTATTCATGTTTTTGGATCGGCTGGACTGCGTGATTTTACCAAAAGGCCTTTGATGGGTGAAGCGTCGTCAAAATTTGCTGACGATATTTATGTCACCGAAGAAGACTATC
>PEVZ01000033.1:10450-16734 GCA_002779665.1 Candidatus Roizmanbacteria bacterium CG06_land_8_20_14_3_00_34_14
GACGATATTTATGTCACCGAAGAAGACTATCGAACAGAAGAGTTACAAAAAATATGTGATCAGATTGCATCTGGAATCAAAGAAAAAAACTACCAAATCATTCCAAATAGACAAGAAGCAATTAATCAAGCAATTATGGCCGCTAAAAAAAATGACGTTGTTGTTTTGACAGGTAAGGCCCATGAGAAGAGCTTATGTCGAGGAAAGACAGAGTATCCGTGGGATGAATACGCAGCCGTATCAAAAGCTTTAGAAAATACTACAAATACTATCAATCCGACAAATAAACAAATAAATGTTTTAATAAACCAATAATTTAATAATTTGGACATTTGTTTTTTATATTTAATTATTTATTGGTAGTATTGGTCTGGATTGGTCGGATTTGTTTATTATGATTGCTTACGACACTGATCTCAAAATATTTTATTCTACTTTAATCAATGATAGTAAGTATTTTGGCGGGTTTGGGACAAGAGAAATGGGCGATGGCCGTAAAATTGATACGGCTATTAATTTTGCTCAAACAAATATTCCCAATTTCAAAACAATCGTTATTCCTGAGCAAATTCATTCGGTAAATGTTAATAACTTTAGTGCCAATCTGATAGATAACGTTGAACGTATCTCTGAGACAGACGGGGTCATTACACAGGATTTGAATTCCGTCTTGACAATTATTACGGGAGATTGTGTTCCGATTATATTCACCGAAAAAAAATATGGCATTATTGGAATTTCTCATCAGGGTTGGCGGGGAAGCGTCAAAAGAATGGCACAAAAAATGATAAATAAAATAATTGAATATGGCGGGAAAAAAGAAAATATTTTTGTTGCTATTGGTCCATCAATTGGTCAATGCTGTTATGATATTGAAGATGAAAGATACTACGAATTTTTAGAGGAATTTAACGGTTTTGCCGACAAAATCTTTCATCGCCACCAGGGAAAATTACATCTTAATTTAGCCCTTCTTAATTATCTGCAAATTAAAGAAGCGGGTGTTCCAAAAAAAAATATTGATTTTTTCCCGTTTTGTACAAAGTGTGATAAGAAAAGATTCTTTTCATACAGAAGAGATAAAAAAACGGATTATGGCGAGATGCTAAGCTTTGTTGTCAGGACTTGATAATTAGGGTCAGACCCTCCAGGAGGGTCTGACCCTGTATAATACTATAAGTATGATAGTTGAATCTAAAAACATATTTTTCCTAGGAATAAAGGGTGTGGCGATGGCGAATATTGCCGTCATTCTCAAAAAGATGGGGAAAAATGTGACCGGTTGTGATTATGATGAGGTGTTTATCACCGATAAATTATTAAAAGAGAATAATATTAAATGGATAGTTGGTTTTGAACCGGAAAAACTTCCTCAAGAAACTGATTTAATTATTTATTCAGCTGCGCACGGAGGCGTAAATAATCCTTTAGTTATTGACGCAATAAGAAGGAAAAAGAATATTATTTCTCAAGCAAAATTAATCGGCGAGTTGTTAGGTCATTTTGAAAAATCCGTTGCCGTCTGTGGTTGTCACGGGAAAACAACGACCAGCTCACTATTAGTTTATGCTTTAAATAAATTAAAACTACGACCAAGTTATTTAGTTGGAGTACCATTTTTTTCCGGACATCAGGGGGGCGATTTTCAAGCGAAAAAATATTTTGTTGTTGAGGCAGATGAATACGGAGTTAACCCTCCGCTTGATAAAACGCCTAAATTCCATTTGTTAAATCCAAATTATATCATTGCCACAAATATAGATTTTGACCACCCGGATGTCTACAAAGATATTGAAGAAACAAAAGAAGCTTTTAAAAAGTTTTTTAATAATTACTATCTTGGCACGATCGTACCAAGATTGTTATTTTGTGCGGATGACAAGAATTTGATGGAAGTTGCGGAAACTCTGCCAAAAGAAAATTATTTGACTTACGGAGAATCATCAATGGCCGATTACCAAATAACTAACTGCAAAATAAATGAAGATGAAAGCACTTTTGAAATAAAGAATATAGGAAAGTTTAAGATCTCTCTTTTTGGTAAACATAATATTTATAACGCCACGGCGGTGATTGCCCAGCTTTTACAGTTTGGTTTTAAACAAAATGAAATCGCAAAGTCATTAATTGGTTTTGCCGGCGCAGAAAGACGTTTTGAGAAAATTTATTTTAAGAATAATATTTATTTATTTGATGATTATGCCCATCATCCGGCGGAAATTTCGGCCACAATTAAGGCAGCAAAAAGTCGCTTTCCAAATAGAAAGATAATTGTTATTTTTCAGCCACATACCTATTCAAGGACAAGTAGCTTACTAAAAGAATTTGCTGATAGTCTATCGATAGCAGATGTCAGTTTGATTTTACCTATTTTTGCCTCCGCACGCGAAAATTCAAAAAATTTTAATGTTACATCCAAGGATATAGTTAAAAGGATAAAAAATTCTATTTCTTATTTTGGGTCGAAAGAACAGATAGTTAAAAAATTGGAAACAACTTTAAGAGACGGCGATGTTGTTTTTACGATGGGGGCGGGAGACGTCTATAAGTTGAAAGATAAAATTGTCAAGCTTATAAACTCGAAATTCGAAACTCGAAATTCGAAGCAAACTAAAAATTCTAAATTAAAAATTGAGAAAAATAAAGAATTAAGACAGTTTAATACGTTAAGAATAAATTCAGTGGCGGAATATTTTTTGGAAGCAAAGACAAGAGAAGATTTAATTGAAGGGGTGAAGTTTGCTCATAAAAATGAATTACCATTATTTATTTTAGCGGGTGGATCGAACTTAGCCATTATAAAAGAAAAAATTTCCGGGATAGTTATTAAAAATAATTACAGGCAATTAAAAATTTTAGAGGAATCAGATAAAGACGTTTTGATTTCGGTCTCTTCAGGCTATCCTATTTCACTACTTGTTAATGAAACAGTCAGTAAGGGTTATGAAGGGTTTGAGTATCATAAGGGGTTGCCTGGTACAGTCGGCGGAGCTATTTACGGCAATTCAAAATGGACAAAACCGGTTAGTTATTTTGGAGAGAGCTTGGTTATGGGCTACTTGGTTAATAGGTTGAGAGAAGTCAAAAAAGTTGATAATAATTATTTTAGATTTGCTTATGATTATAGTATTTTGCAGGAGACGAAGGAAATTTTGTTAGAAGCGGTTTTTAAATTGAAAAAAGTTGATTCAAAAATTTTGAAAGAAAGGGCTGAGGAAGCATTTAATTATAGAAAAGAATCACAGCCAATGGGAATTGCCACTTCCGGATGTTTTTTTAAAAATGTTAATGGAAGGTCATCGGGTCAACTTATAGATCAGGCAGGACTTAAAAATTTTTCTGTTGGAGATTTTTACATTTCGCCAAAACATGCAAATTTTATTATTAATCGTGGTAAAGGTCAGGCGAAAGACCTGATAAAACTTGTTAAGATTATTAAAGAGAGAGTAAAAGAAAAGTTCAGAGTAGAATTAGAGGAGGAAGTTATAGTTGTTTAAATCCGAAGCTCGAAATTCGAAATACGAAACAAATTCGAATTTTATTATATGACAGATTCATATCTTATTTCCGGTGGACATCCTCTTAAGGGCGAGGTTGTCCTATCTGGCGCCAAAAATGTCGCTTTAAAGACAATTATAGGGGCACTAATGTTTAAGGGTGAAGTGACTCTAAAAAATATTCCAAGAATTAATGATGTCTTAGACTTGATCGAATTAATTAGATCCTTGGGTGCGACGGCGGAATTTATTCAAAAAAATACTTTGATAATAAATGGAGATAGTCTAAAAAGTAATCGAGTTGATTTAGTAAATGGTTCTAAAATTAGAGTCTCTTTTATGCTTTTTGCACCGCTCCTTCATCGTTTTGGAGAATGTTTTGTTCCTAATCCCGGAGGTTGTCGAATCGGGGCTAGACCAATAGACAGAATAATAAAGGGTTTAATAACGCTTGGAATTAAAGTTGCATACAATTCGGAGACGGGTTATTATCACGCAAAAATTATTAATAAACCAAAAGGAAATTATAAATTTGAAAAACCGAGTCATACCGGCACCGAACTTTTAATGATGATTGGTCTGATGACAGGTGACAAAGTCGTCATAGAAAATATTGCTAATGAACCGGAAATAGACGACCTAATATTATATTTGAATTCATCAGGAGCCAGAATAGTTGAAGAAGAAAATAAAATAATTATCGGTCAAACTTCTGAATTAAAACAAAAAGAAGCTTTTACGATTATGTCTGACCGCAATGAATTAGTGACCTATGCAACCTTAGCGGTCGCCAGCAAGGGCGAGGTAATAATTAGCCCAATTAATGAAAATCTGATCGGTTCATTTTTAGAAATTATGAAAAAAACCGGCGCCGGGGTCGAAGTGATATCTAATTTTAAATACCGATTTTTTAATAAGGGAGAAATTAAGCCTGTCGATATTGAGACTTCACCTCATCCCGGATTTATGACCGACTGGCAACCAAGCTGGGCAATCCTGATGATCAAAGCTAATGGTCAGTCAGTAATCCATGAAAGAGTTTTTGAAAACCGTTTTTCTTATGTTGATGAATTAAAAAAATTAGGGTCAAATATTAAATTTATTGAAAGTAAAGTAGAGAATCCTTCAGATTTTTACCATTTTAATTATGACAAAAATAATGCATATCAACAGACGATAAAGATTATTGGACCGTCACAATTGCATAATGCCATATTGAATATTGCGGATCTGCGTGCCGGTGCGGCGCTTGCTTGTGGGGCGTTACTGGCAGAAGGGGAATCGGTTGTTAACGGTGCTTCCATTCTGGAGCGAGGCTACGAGGACTTTGTGGAAAAAGTGAAAAAGTTGGGAGGGGAAATAAGAAAAATATAGTTATGGATGCATGGTGCTACAAATTGGACACAAACCATCACAAAATATTTCTGCCTCAGAAGGCATTATAACTGCAGTTTCCATGAATTTATTTTACTTCTTTTTCTTTTTTTCAAGCGATTTTTTTTGATATATTTGTGCCTAATTATTAATATGGTATATTATAAAAAATATATTTTCACAACAATCTAAAAGGATACTTTTGTAGGTTATAAGCGGTTGACAAGGTTTTGTATGTGTTATTAAATAGGGTCTGACCCTGTGTTAGGGTCTGACCCTAAATATGCCTGTAAAAAATTCACTTAAAACATATATCGAAAATGGATTTTATCACGTTTATAATCGTGGTGTAGAAAAACGAAATATATTTTTAGACGAACAAGACTACAGTGTCTTTTTATCTTATCTAAAGTTGTATCTTTCCCCAACAGAAGAAACTATAAAAAATACTAATGAAAATGATAACTTAGATGATCAAGATAAAAATATCAAGATATATAAAATAAACTCTATAAATAATTATTTTAATAAAATTGAGTTGCTCTGCTATGTATTGATGCCTAATCATTTTCATCTTGAATTAAAGCAAATAGGCAAAAAGGATATGGGACATTTTATGCAGAGCTTAATTACGAAATATACAATGTATTTTAATCGTAAATACAAACGTGTAGGATCATTATTTCAAGGACGATATAAAGCGGTCTTTATTCACAGCTTAGAATATCTCTTGGATTTAAGCAGATATATTCATTTAAACCCATTTTATATTATCAATAAAAATCAAAAACTTATTTCTTATCCTTGGTCGAGCTATAACGCGTATATTTATAATCATTCAATTAAATGGTTGAATAAAAATTATTTATTGAATTATTTTAATCAAACGAAAAAAACTAAATATACTTCATATCAAAATTTTATCGATAAATATTTAGAAGAGGAAGTAATTGAGACAAAAGAATATAACAACTTGCTATTAGATTTGGGACAGACCTTAACATAGGGTCAGACCCTGTGTTAGGGTCTGACCCTATAACTCTCCACGTAAAGTCTGTTTGTGATAAAATATAATCGTCATGAGAAAAATTAATAATATTTTAATTTTAGCGGGGGGAGACGGAACAAGATTTTGGCCGTTAGAGAACAAGCTTTTTTTTAGCTTTTTGGGAAAACCTCTAATTCTCTACCAAATTGAGGAGTTGCTTAAATATGGTGAATTAGTTACAGTCGTGGCAAACAAATCGAATGCGACGGCCATCAAACGGATGGTAGATAATAATGAATTGAGGTCGGTCCAAATTATTATTCAAAAGGATGATTATGCTGGAATGGCTGGAGCAGTTTTTTCTATCAAAAATCATATAAAAGGTGAAGTTCTAATCATTAATGGAAGTGACTTAATTGATTATT
>PEVZ01000033.1:16758-17181 GCA_002779665.1 Candidatus Roizmanbacteria bacterium CG06_land_8_20_14_3_00_34_14
TTTTCCGGAGGATATTTTAAATTTGATGATGAGAAAAAAATTATTGGAATTACCGAAAAACCAGACAAGGATAAAAGACCATCATCAACTGTCAAATTAGTTTTTGATTATTTTGCTGATATTAAAGACTTATTAAAATATTTTTCTCAGGCAAAAACACAAAAAGATGATTTGTATGAAGCCATAATTAACAAAATGTTATTAGATGATTTAAAACATACTCATTTAATTTATGATTCATATTGGTACGGATTAAAATATCCTTGGCAGGTTTTACCAATGATGCGAAATTTCTTAATATTATTAAAAGGACAAAAAATTTCAACAAGTGCAGAGATATCCGAAAAAGCATTAATCATCGGCCCAGTCGTCATTGGGGAAAATGTCAAGATTGGTGATTTTTGTAAAATTGTTGGGCCAGTT
>PEVZ01000042.1 GCA_002779665.1 Candidatus Roizmanbacteria bacterium CG06_land_8_20_14_3_00_34_14
TTTTGTTGATCATATTTAAATATGTTATCAAATTATCCGTCTAATTTCCTGTTCTAATATTTTTTTAAAGTTCTTAATTATTCCCCAGTGGCTTTTGGGGAGAAATATTTTTAGTTCCTTATTAAATTGAATATTGTTATTACTAAGTAAAACTAATACTTTTGGTAAGATATTTTTTTCATTAACAGTTATGAGGTTTGCTCTCAAAAAATAATATAGATCATAAAAATCTCTTGCTTTATGTCTTTCAAGCAAAGCATGAATTTTTCCTACAACCAATAATTCTTTTGTGATAGCCATCAGATTATAGGGGGGAATATAATCATTAATAATGGTAATCGTTTCTCCAATATTTTTCTCTTTTCTTTGAGAAATCTCAAGTTTAATGTCTATCTCTTGTCCTCGCATGGAAAAATTTATAATGGCTAAATATCCTCCGGTTGTCTTTTTTGATTCTTTGATATCAATAAGAATCCCTTCTCGTTCAATTTCCTTAACTGTTTGAATCACCATGTCTTCGATTTTATTTATTGTTGCTACGGTAGAACTAAAATCCAAATCCTCAGAAAAACGAGGGCTTTTGTAAATCAATCTTAAGGCCGTCCCCCCTTTGAAATAGATTTTATCAGACCCCGGATTTTGATAAAAATGAGATAGGAAAATAGTTTGGAGATATTCTCTACGAACATTTTGTTCACTTGTCTGCCATTTTGTGGATGTATCCTTGATGAATTGATTGGAAATCATATAAAAGCTTTTATTAAATTATTTAATCTTTTATTTTTGAATAAAGTGGCATAAAAAATTATTTTTTCTTTATCAAAACCTTTTGTCTCTAATCGATCATTTTCCGGACTTTTTTTCAAAGATACAAAATATAAGTAATCAACTAATGCTTTTTCTTTTTCTGCAATTAAAAAATTTTTGCCTTCGATTTTATTTAATGAATAACCTGTAAAGGCTTCTTTTTTTATGGTTTGATAAGAAAATGCTTTTCCAGAAACATTAAACAACCGCGTCGGCATGGTGGTCGCCGAAGTAACTGAGTAGACCATCTCCGGAATTAAATTATAATAAGCTAAGGCATATTCAAAGGAAATATATGATGGTTTGTAAATGGCATTGGCTATTTCCTCTTCTGAAGGAATATCTGTTTTAAGAGTGTAAATCCCTCGTTTTAACCGTGAAAACAACCCTTTTTTTACTTGTGTTTCTAAAAAATATTTTACCGAATAAGATGGAATTTTATAAATACGAATAAAATCCTGAGACGTAAAAAAACGAAGATTACGTTGAAGCAATTCTTCACGCACTTGTAGTGGTTTCAGTAAAGTGTACATATTTATACTTAACTGAAATCAGTATAAAGGCATTTTCTTTATTTGTCAAGCGAAACACTCAGTGATTAATCCATCGACCCATTGCATCGCCTATTATTTTTCCGTTATTATAAACTAATTCTCCCCGTAGAAAAGTCATTGATGGACGACCATTTAATTTCATCCCTTCATAAGCCGACCAACCACATTTGGAAAACAAATCTGATTTTTTTACCTCCCAAATTGAATTCGGATCAAGGATAATTAGGTCGGCATCATTACCCACCTTAATTCCACCTTTTCCTTTAAAGGAAAATATTTTTGCCGGATTTTCTGAACTACAAAAAGCAATTTTCATCAAACCTTCTTCAATTTTATTTTTTCCAAACTGCTTCATCCAACCGGTGATTACCGCCGGTAATGTCTCTTGAACTCCTGGTGTCCCCGACTGAGCCTTCCACATATCCGGTTGATTTTTTGTTTCCCATTCATGAGGAGTATGTTCGGAACACAAAACATCGACCTGACCATTACGAAATATTTGCCACAACTGTTGCTGATCTTTTGGGCTACGAATCGCAGGAGAAACTTTTATTTTATTACCATATTTTTTGTAATCATCTGTATTAAAAACCAATTGATAACCAACCAATTCTCCGTAAACATTCATACCTTTTTTCTTGGCATCTTCAAGGAGAGAATATTCTTCGGGAGTTGATAGGTGAAGTAAATAAAGTTTAAATTTTGGATATTTTGAAGCTAACGCAATTATTCTGGCCACAGCTGTAGTAACAACTGAGGTCCCCCGAATTTCTGACCATAAAGTAGCATCAGTTCTTCCAGTTTTTTTAAACTTACTATTATATTCATTTATTAAATATTGATCTTCTGCATGAACGGCTAATAAAATATTTCTTTTAGCTAATATTTTAATAACTTTTCCCAAAGTCAGATCGTCAGGAATCGTCGTCGGAGTTGTCTCGTGTCCGGCGGTAAAAATTTTTACACCGGCGATATCTTTAGGGTTAACTTTTTCCAATTCGCTTAATTTGTCTGATGATGCTCCCATAAAAAAAGCATAATCTGTAAACGAGCGGTTTGGATAAATTTTATGAATTTTTTCGTTTAGTAGATCGATAGTAACAGTAGGAGGTTTGGTATTAGGCATATCAATGATCGTCGTCACTCCACCGGCCAGGGCTGCCTGAGTACCCGTTTCAACATTTTCCTTATGAGTCAGCCCCGGTTCCCTCATGTGCCCATGAACTTCAATTAGTCCGGGCAAAATATATTTTCCTTCGGCATCAATTGTTTCAAAAGACGAAGATACCAATTTTTTTGCGGTTTTAGGTTTTCCGTCAAAAAAATTCGGTATCAAGTCTTTGATAATTCCGTCTTCAATTAGAATATCCCCTTCAATTATTTTCTCTGAAGTAACAATCTGGCAGTTCTTAATTAGCTTTTTCATTTTTTCAATAATTTAATAGCTTCGTCGATAGGAATTCCACGAGGACAAAGTAACGTCAACTTTTTTCCAATTTCATCAGAATATTTATCAATGCCATTTTTCTTTGCCATCGCTTTTCTATCAAGCCCATCTCGTGGATCCGTCACATATCTGGCAACTTTAACTAAGGACATTGGGTCCATGCAGCCTTTGGCAGACTGGGTAATTTCGGGGGCTCCGGCAATGCAACAACCACATTCGATACATTTTCGGAATGCTTTTGATTCGTTGGATTTCTTCTTAGTAATGATGACTTTATGGATTTTATCTAGGTATGGTTTTATTTTTTCATATCTTTTTAAAACCGGTTCAAGATTCACAATTAAATCTTTTTCCACCGGAAAATTAGCTAATGGCTCAATCGTCTGAGTTTCTAAAGTTTGATCAATTTGAGTCGAACAAGAAAGAACTGGTTTTTTATTTAACATCACTCCGCATGTTCCACAAATTCCCTGACGACATTCATATCGAAAAGCCAAGGTCGAATCAAGATGTTTATAAATATATGTAATTACATCCAAGACAGTCATTCCTTTATTGTAAGGAACATCAAAAGAGTCATATTTTAACTTCTCTTTTTTTTGAGAATTATAGCGATAGATCAAAAATTTAATTTTCATAAAGGTAATTTTAGTCTGGATCCCCTTCCTTGCTTGCGCAAGCAAGTTCACGGGGATGACAAAGTCTAACCTTTTATAACATTTATAACTTCGGTAACCAACTTTCCATTGATTTTTTTTACAGATATGTTTTTTTCCCACTCTTTTTTCATTTCAGGATAATCAATACGGCTATGAGCACCACGACTTTCTTTACGTAAAATAGCCGCTTCAACGACCGACTCGGCGGTTGCCAACATATTTTCTATTTCTAAACAATCCTGCAAATCTCTATTTCTTTCCTTTAAATTAGTTCTTGTTTTCATTTTTTTTGCTTCAATTTTCAATTCGGCAATGGCTTTTTTTGCCTGCAATAATCTTTTTTCATCTCTAAAAATCCCAACCTTATCCCACATAACCTGTTTCAATTTATCTTCAACAACATGAGGGGTTACTCCCGCCTTACGATTAATAAACGAAAAAATCCTTGTTTGTTCTTTTTTAATTTGTTCTTTTGGTAACTGTGAATTTTTTATTTTTTTAGCAAATTTGGACGCGGCAATTCCGGCCCTCCGACCAAACACCTGACATTCGGCAATTGAATTTCCACCAAGTCGGTTAGCACCATGAACAGTCCTTGTCACCTCTCCAGCCGCAAATAATCCAGGAATAGAGGATCTACACCATTCGTCTACATTTATTCCACCCATCATATGGTGCATCGATGGGTAAATTTCCATTGGTTCTTTTGAAATATCCACTCCGGTATTTTTATACTGTTCGTAAACATCGGGAATAAGTTCAAGAATCTGTTCTTTTGTCCAATGATCAACGTGAAGATAGACCGCGTGTTTATCGGTTCCCCGCCCTTCAGCAACTTCCGTGTAGATTGACCGACTGACCTCATCTCGCTTTGCTAATTCCATTTCTTTTGGAAAATATTTAGACATAAATCTTTCTCCTAATTTGTTCCTTAGGATTCCACCGTGTGCACGGACTTTTTCCGTCACTAAAACGCCAAGGACAGATGGAGTATTAGCCATTCCAGTTGGATGAAATTGAACCATTTCCATATCTATTAGTTCCGCTCCAGCTTCGAGTGCCATCGCATAGCCGTCACCGGTATTTGACATAGCATTGGTCGTCACTTTATACATTCTTCCAGCTCCGCCAGTTGCCAAAATCACTGATTTTGTTTGAAAAACAACTGATTGTGCATTACGAATGTTAATACCAATCGCTCCAACTACTTGACTTTTAACGGTAAGTAATTTACTGACAAAAAATTCATCAGTATATTTAATTTCCAATTTTCTGGCCTCATCAACCAATCCTTGCATCATCTCTCGACCGGTGTAATCGCCAACACAAACATTAAGGGGGTATTTTTGCTTTGGTCCTGCCCAAGTATAGAATTGACCACTATCAAGTCGATCAAAAATAACTCCATAACTTTCAAGATCATGGATACGGGCCGGCATTTCCTTTCCAAAGACTTTGACCATTTTGTAGTTGTTGATGAAATATCCGCCTTCAATAGTAATTTGAGAATGAAACTCAGGAGTCGCCGGCTTGACCATCGAGGCATTTAATCCCCCCATCGCCATACCGGTATGGGCACATCCTAAAACTTCTTTACCAAGTAGAAAAACTTCCAATCCGCTTTTTTTGGCTTCAATTGCCGCTCTCAGTCCCGCTCCCCCGGCTCCAATGACAAGAATGTCTGTCTTAATGTATTTTATCGAAGGGTCTAATGAGGATTTCATTAGATGAAATGATACAAAAAAGAAATTTGTTTATCAAGGGAATTTTATTGAATTGACTGTTTGGACTACCAGCGCCTAAAGTTTTGAAATTAGTACTTCAACTTTTTTTATGAAATCAGGAATGTGGAGAAAAATTTCTTTTGCTTGATCTTCATTATATAAATGAGTCGTTTCATTTCTATCTTTTAAGAAGACAAACCAATCTTCCGGATTTTCAATTAGTTTTAAATCAGCTGCCACCCTAAAAGCATCTCTCGGACTAACAACTTCCAATCCAGAAAATCGCGCATACTCTTGAATAGCTTTCCAAACAAGTTCAAAAGTAAATTCAAATCTTTTAATAACCCCATCTCTATCAAGGTCGTTTTTGACCTCGACAACTCCTTCCTTCAGTCTGGAAAGGGCTAATTTTAAATCTCCCAACTTATCTCTTTCGTTCATATTTTGATTATACTACTATTTAAAATTTGTTTAAATTTATTATTTACTTTTGCAAAATCAACTAAATCTACACGATATGGAATATCAGAATCATCTAAATCATTCTTTATTAATATATATTCTTTTGGCGTCAAAGGTTTTGGTCCTTTTATTCCCAAATCAAGATCACTGAATTTACGATTTTTTCCGGTAGCCCGAGAGCCGAAAACGAAGGCATTATAGGAATCTTTAGGTAAATATTTATACACAATCCGACCAAGTAGTTGAGATATTTTAAAATCTAACATCGATCAAATTATACAAAAATTAATAATTCTCTACAAATACTCATCCCAACTCTTAATCTTTAGGTCCCTAATATAGAATCACAAAGTGAGTTGATATCTTTATTAAATGATTTTTCTTCTGGCTTCATGCCGTCGATCCATTTTATTCTATCAATCATCTCGATCGGAAAATCGAGTAATCGCATAGAAACATCAATTGGAAATATTCCAACTGCTTTTGAATTGACATCAGAAAATATTTTTTTCCAATCAACTTTAATTTTTTTAAAAATCATTAAAATATCCACTACGTCTTTCGGCTCATCACGACTAATTAGTGCCGATAATTTATTTGATAAAATATTTTCTAAATTATCTACATTAGAATAGATTTTTTGTTTTTCTAATTTTCCATATTTGTAAGTTACATCGTTGACAAAATCCACTTTAAGCTCATCGTTGATCATTAGTGAAATATAACTCTCTGACCGAATTACTACATTAACCTTAAATTCTTTGTTTAAATTGATTAATATTTTCTCAACTAATTTTGCGAAATTTAACTCATTATTAACAAAGAAGTCTAAATCGTCAGAATATCGATGATGCAGATAACAGCGGGATAAAGCCGTTCCACCGGTCAAATAAAAAGGGGTTTTTAAATTATCAATTATTTTTAGTACTTTATCCTGCAATGGATACAGGATATCGTTGTAATAAGAATTCATAGCCATTTTTTATAGCTTTATTAAATAATTTTTCCTTAACATGGCTCCATCTATTTATCAGAACTTTATATGGGACAATATCCATCGCGTCGTAATAATTAAAATTTTCTAAGACCCGAGAAATAGCCCAATCTTGATCAAAGGACCCAATTTTTTTCTCACCCAAAAGAATAGTTTTGAAGTCATTGATGGATAAATTATAATCCCAAACCAATTGTTTATATTTATTTTGTGTCATGAAGATATTATACTACAAATACTCATCCCAACTCTTAATCTTTAAGTCTTTTCCGCCGGCTGGCGGATTATATCTATCCAAAGCATTGACAAAAAAACGGGCGGAATTTAAATCGGTAAATAAAGGAATATTATTATCAATTGAAGCCCGACGGATTCGGTATCCGTCAGTGATCACTCTTTTAAACGAACCCTCATTATTATAATCTTCGCTCAAATTAATTACTAAGGAGACTATACGTTTTTCAATTAAGTCAATAACAGTTGGACTTTGCTTATCATAAAGTTTATGAACTAATTTAGTCCTGACGCCCTTAGTTTTTAAAAACAGATGGGTTTTTTTAGTTGCATAAAGAGTATAGCCGAGATTTTTGAGACGCCAGATTGACTCGGAAAATCTAAGTTTAAAATCATCTCCACCAATTGATATTAATGCACTTTTATTTTTTAGTGACAAACCGGTTGATATTAATGATTTCAAATACGCCTCTTCGGCCGTATCACCAAAACAGGCGACCTCACCGGTTGACCCCATTTCGACACCAAGTGCCGGATCAGCACCTTCCATCCTGGCAAATGAAAATTGAGGAGCTTTGACGGCGACGTAATTTGGATACTTTATTCTTTGTTCTTTCGCTTTGTCAAAAAAACTATCGACGATCACTTCGGCAAAATTTACCCCGGTTACTTTGGAAATAAATGGAAAAGTCCGGGAAGCTCTCAGATTTAATTCAATGACAAAAACTTCGTTATCCTTGACCATAAATTGAATATTAAATGGCCCTGTGATATTCAAGGATTTAGACAGTTGACGGGCTATCTCAATCATTCTCTCTCCGCTGAAAAATCTAACCCGTTCGGCCGGATAGACAATGGTCGCGTCCCCTGAATGAACTCCTGCATGCTCAATATGATTGGAAATGGCAAAGACTTTGACGACGCCTTTTTCGGCTACGGCATCAAACTCGATTTCTCTGGCATTGGTCATATATTTGGAAATGGTCACCGGATATTTTTTATTAATATTTGATGCTTTTTCGATAAAATGTTTCAATTCAATCGGGTTATAACAAAGGCTCATGGCTGCCCCGGACAGGACGTAAGATGGCCTGACTAATATCGGATAACCAACATCACGCGCAAATTTTAAAGCCACTTCCATTTCGGTGAAACTATTCCAGACAGGTTGCTTAATTTTTAAATCATCAAGCAACTGAGAAAATTTCTTCCTATCCTCAGCTTTATCGATGTCCGTCGCTGTTGTCCCTATTATTTTTATTCCGTATTTATCTATCTTTTTGGAAATATTACTCGGCGTCTGCCCCCCCACCGAAAGAATGACAGATGAAGGATTTTCAAATTCGTAAATATCAGCTACCCGCTCAAAACTGATTTCCTCAAAATAGAGGCGATCAGAAATATCGTAGTCAGTCGAGACTGTCTCGGGATTACAGTTGATAATAATTGACTTTTTACCGTATTTTTTTAAATTCAAAGCCGTGTTGACGCAGGTCCAATCAAACTCAACCGAGGACCCGATTCGGTACGGTCCGGAGCCCAAAACCATTACACCCTTATCCCCAATTGGGGCAACGTCGTGATGTCCTCCATTATAAGTAGTGTACAAATAATTTGTCTTAGCTGGAAATTCACCGGCCATGGTATCAATTTGAAAAATTGATGGTTTTAGTTTCCATTTATTTCTTAATTTCCTAATTTCGAATTCCGTCTTTCCTATTAGTTCGCCTATCTTCTTGTCAGAGAAGCCTAATTGTTTTAAACGTAATAATTGTTCTGGTTGTAGGGAACAAAAATTTTTGTTCTCTACTGATACAATTTCTTTCTCTGCCTTAACGATTTCTTGCAAACGATATAAAAACCAAGGATCAATTCCGGATAATTCATAAATTTTTTGAACAGTTATTCCTAATTTCAAAGCTTTGGTAATGAAAAATATTCTTTTGGAGTTAGCCTGTTTAATTTTTGCCAAAATTTCATCTGTGGTTAAATTAAAATTGTTATCCGTAACTCCCAAAACACCAATATCCAACATGCGGACACCTTTTTGAATTGCTTCTTCAAATGTCCTGCCAATCGCCATTATTTCTCCGACTGACTTCATCGAACTGCCAATTTTTTCCGATGTCCCCTTAAATTTATCCATATCCCAGCGGGGAATTTTGACAACAATGTAGTCCAAGGCCGGTTCGAAAAATGATTGAATAATTTGAGTGACTTGATTTTTAATCTCCATTAAGCTTTTTCCAAGAATTAGTTTGGCGGCAACATAGGCAAGCGGATAACCGGTCGCCTTAGAGGCTAAAGCCGAAGAACGGGAAAGGCGGGCATTGACTTCAATGACGTAATACTCAACTGGATGGTCGTCTAAATTCGAAGCACGAAGCTCGAAATTCGAAACGATTCTAGAATTTTCAAATTTTGAATGATCAAAACGATTTGAATTTTTGTCATTAGAATTTTGAGTTTGTTTCGGGTTTCGGTTTTCGGATTTCGGATTTGGATTCAAAGCAAACTGAACATTACATTCTCCAACAATCCCCAAGCTTCTGACGATTTTAATAGAAAGTTGTCGAAGATGGTGATATTCGAAGTTCGTCAGTGTCTGGCTTGGAGCTACAACGATTGACTCGCCGGTGTGAACGCCTAAAGGATCAAAATTCTCCATATTGCAGACGGTCACGCAATTATCATATAGATCACGGACCACCTCATACTCTATTTCTTTATAATGATGAAAATATTTTTCAACTAATATTTGTGGTGAAAAAGCCAAGGCCTCTTTAGCCAAGGAAAAAAATTCTTTTTCATTTTCGACAACACCTGACTTTTGCCCTCCAAGAGAAAATCCGGTCCGAACCATAACTGGATAACCAATTTCTATGGCTTTCTTCAAACCAGTTTCGATTGTTGTGACAGCGAAACTCTTTGGAGTTGAAATTCCAATTTTACGAAGGTGGTTAGCAAATTTTTCCCTATCTTCGGTTAGGTCGATGGCCGATACAGGTGTTCCTAAAACTTGAACATTATATTTCTTCAAAATGCCTTTTTTATAGAGCTCCATTCCGCAATTTAGGGCTGTCTGACCGCCAAAAGAAAGGACAATCGCATCAGGTTTTTCTTTCTCTATCACTCGTTCAACAAATTCCGTAGTCACCGGTAAAAAATAAACTTTGTCAGCTAATTCTTTAGAGGTTTGAATTGTGGCGATATTGGAATTAATTAAAATTGTCTCAATTTTCTCTTCTTTAAATGCCTTAATAGCCTGAGATCCTGAATAGTCAAATTCGCCTGCTTGTCCGATTTTTAGAGCACCAGAACCTAGGATTAAAATTTTTTTCATATTTTTTTCAGAAACTCATCAAATATCCATCCTGTATCCACCGGACCAGGACAAGCCTCAGGATGAAATTGAACTGACATAAACGGTAATTTATTATGAATTATTCCTTCGTTTGTATCGTCATTTGCATTGATAAACCAAGGCAAGAAACCTTTGGGGATCCTACCAATGGCAAAACCATGATTCTGCGTGGTTAAATAACATTTTTTTGTTCCAACCATAATACAAGGTTGATTTTGCCCTCTGTGCCCGAATTTCATTTTGTAAGTATCTCCACCGGCTGCCAATGCTAAGATTTGATTTCCTAAACAAATACCAAGTAAAGGAATTTTTTTTGTCATTATTTTTTTGGTGGTTTCAATTGTTACATCGCACATTTTCGGATCACCTGGACCATTTGAAATAACAACGCCGTCAATTTTTTCATTTAGAGTAAATATGTCATAATCCCAGGGAACGGTAATTACCTTAACTCCCCTAACTAATAAGCTTCTTATAATATTTTTTTTAACACCACAATCTATTACCACAACGGTCTTACTTCCTGCTCCTTCTCTGGACACCCTTAGGGTGGACACAGCGGCCACTAAATTTTTCTTATTTGGATCATCAAAATTTATACTGAGCAAACTTGTCCTGAGCAACGTCGAAGGAGTCGAAGTATCAAAAACGATTTTTGCCAACTGAGCTCCCCCATCGCGAAGTTTTTGAGTAAGAAAACGAGTGTCTTTAATTTCAAGAGCGGGAATTTTCTCATTTTTTAACCATTGAGAAAGAGTCATTTTGTTTTGAAAGTGTGAAGGGGTATCAATGTATTGGGAAACGATTAGCCCTGAAACGTGAATTCTGTCCGACTCCCAAGATTTTTTATCAGGAACTCCATAACTACCAATAATTGGGTAGGTAGAAACAAGTATTTGACCTTCATAGGAAGGATCTGTCAACGATTCAGGATAACCAACCATGCCGGTGGAAAAAACCAACTCTCCCGACCTTGCCTCTTCATAACCAAAACTTTGTCCTTCAAAAATTTCGCCGTCCTTTAAGATTAATTTTGCATTCATAAATATTCAAAAAGCGAAGATACTAAATTTTTTTCGGTTTGGTGTTTTCCGATAAAAAATTTGGTGTCGAGCTTTTATTTTTCTAAAATGAGTTTTAACAAGGCCATCCTCACATACATCCCATTTTTCGGCTCAGTAGTAAGGTAGACTGCCCGTTGATCACTGTCGACCGCCGTCTCAATTTCCCCTACCCGAGGAAGAGGATGCATCAACAAGGTATTTTTTCCGGCTTTCTCATCGACTAACTTTTTGGTTAAAATGAAACTTAATTTCAACTTTTCATATTCCTGTTTATCAGAAAATCGTTCTTTTTGAACCCGAGTCCAATACCAGAAATGGCAGTCGGGTGGGATTTCATCGAGAGATTTTATTTCGACTAATTTTATCTTTCGCCTTTTCGCTTCTTCTAAGTCTTTTTCAGACAAACGAAGTTGCTTCGGTGATAGCAAGTAAATGGTATTGTTTGGAAAGATTGAAAGACCACGAATGAGCGAATGGACTGTCCTGCCATTCAATAAATCTCCGACCATCAAACCCTTTAAATTATTTAAGCGTTTATGTTTTTCGTAAATTGTGTACATATCAAGCAGTGCCTGAGTCGGGTGTTCGCCAATTCCATCTCCGGCATTAATGACCGGAATATCAGCGACGTCAGCGACTTTTTTTAGTGTCCCAACAATTGGATGGCGCATAACAATCGCGTCACAGTATTGTTCAATCATTTTTGTCGTGTCTTCTATAGTTTCACCTTTAACGACTGAAGAGGTTAAAAGAGGATTTTGATATTCTATTGTCTGCCCACCTAACCGTTTGACGGCTGCACAATTAGAACTAAATGTTCTCGTCGATGGTTCGAAGAATAACAAACCAACCACCTTGCCCTGAAGAATTTTTAATAGTTTTTTTGCTGAAGTTTTTTTAATTATTGAAGCGGTAGCAAAAACTTTTTCAACTGACTTACGATTGAATTGATCTAAGGAGATAATATCTTGTCCAAAAAAAAACTCAGATTTTTTCATATGTATCTGAGAATATTATTATATTCTAATTAAAAAAAATAGCAAGGGGAAAATTTTAAGTTATTGGTATAATGTAAATAGCCGGGGTGGTGAAATGGCAAACACGCAGGTTTCAAAAACCTGTGACCTTAACGGTTTTGAGGGTTCAACTCCCTCCCCTGGCACAAAAAAATGAGAAGAAATTTTATAAAAATCAAGTGGACTTGTCAGTTAGCTTATGCTGTTGGTTTAATTTCTACTGATGGCAACCTTTCAAAAGATAAAAGACATATAAATTTTACTTCATCCGATATTCAATTAATAAACACTTATAAATTGTGTTTAAACAAAAATAACTCTATTACTTTAAATCCTTTTAGTAAAAGGACAAAGAAACAAAGCTATAAATTTCAATTTGGAGATGTTAATTTTTATGATTTTCTGACCAAAATAGGTTTACACCCAAATAAGTCATTAACAATAAATAAAATAACTATTCCTAATAAATATTTTAGAGATTTTTTGCGTGGACATTTAGACGGTGACGGAAGTATTATTTTTTATAAAGATCGATATAATGCCCATTTAAATCAGAAATATATTTACGACCGACTCTTTGTATATTTCATATCTGCAAGTGAGAAACATATGAATTGGTTACAGGAAAGTATTTACAAATTAATCGGTGTCAGAGGTTCGCTAAATAAACAAGCTTGGGGAAAAAAGAGTAAGACAGTAATTTATCGCCTTAAATTTAGTACAAAGGAAGCAAAAATTATTCTAAATTGGATTTACTATAAACCAAATCTTCCTTGTTTGTTAAGAAAATATCTCATTGCAAAACCATTTCTAGTCCCATCTTCACTCAACTAATAAATAGTTTACTGCCTCTTGACAAGAAGAAGAAGAAGTATAATACCACCAATGAATCCTAAAGAGGCTTGGAAACAAAAATATTCTCGTTTTAAAAAACAAGCTTTATTGGTTCTCACGACTGCTTTTCGTTCTCCGTTAATTGTTACGATGGGTTGTGGAACAACTGTTAAAGGGATTCCTGTTCACGATCACCAAGGCGAAAATATAGCAACGATTAATTTGGGAATTATTGGGCCTTCAGTATATGTGCCATATAATGAATCACAGCACGGAAAAATGCAAGATTGGGTAGAAGAAGGCGATATAGTTGACATCGGCACTCTTAAACTTAAGGGTAACAAGAAAGCTATTCACCGCCATACTAATCCTATCGACGGTCAAATTGGTGCTCAGGAATTTGTAGCTGAATAATATTTGTTTTATATCTGTTCGACGTCGTGAGGCTTAGACTCAATTAACGAACTTTGGGTGATTTGGATGAATTCGGCTTTTTCCCAAGTCTCAATAATATTTCTAGCTCCACAATATGAAAAACCCGAGCGCACTCCTCCAAGAAGCTGATTAATAAATTCATTCACTTTTCCACGATACGGGACGACCGCCTCGACTCCTTCGGCCGCGTATTCTTTCAAATCCCTTTTAACTGTCGTATCGTTTTTTTGCCTGTCCTGATTAGCCATCAAAGACGCCATTCCTCGTGTCAGTTTGAATTTTCTGTTATTTTTGAAAAATGTGAGCGCCGGCGATTCATCACACCCGGCAAATAATGTCCCGATCATCACAGTTGAAGCCCCGGCGGCCAAAGCTTTGACCATATCTCCGGAATTTCTAATTCCACCATCGGCAATAATTGGCACTCCATATTTTTTTGCCACGGCTGAACACTCAGAGATGGCTGTCAACTGGGGAACACCGGCTCCGGCCACAATCCTCGTGATACATAAAGCACCAGGGCCAATCCCGACTTTGACCGCCGACGCACCATTTTTTATTAATTCTTCGGTAGCCTCTGGAGTAGCTACATTTCCGGCAATAACATCAATTTTAGGAAATTTTTTCTTTAAATCTTTCAAAACTTTAATTAGAAAAATGGAGTGACCATGAGCAATGTCGATGACAATCACATCGATTCCGGCCTTCACCAAAGCTTCGGCCCGCTCTAAATAATCACCTCTTATACCGACGGCTGCTCCAACTAACAATTTTTGTTTTTTAACTTCCACTACCATCTCTGCTTCTTTTTCGATTGTCAAAAATCTATGAATAATCCCAATTCCCCCCTCTCGAGCCAAAGCAATTGCCATTTTAGTCTCGGTCACCGTATCCATATTGGCGGAAATAACCGGGGCTTTCAGCTTGATTTTTTTAGTCAGCTGAGTTGTCAGGTCAACTTCGCTACGGGAAACCAAATCAGTCTTTTGAGGAACTAACAAAACGTCATCGAAGGTCAAACCGATTGATTTGCGAATGTTCATAATAAAATTTCAAAATAAATAATTTCCAATATTCAACTCCAATACCAATAACCAATATTTGTTAATTGTTAATTGCTAATTGCTAATTGGACAATATTGGAGTTGGTCATTGGTTTATTGATTGTGTTGGTCATTGGTTTATTGATTGTGTTGGTCATTGGATTTTTGATTATTTTTGAAAATTTATAATAATATACTTGCTTCCCTTTCTGGACTTACAGACACAATTTTAATTGTAACATCTAAATATTTTTCTACAAACCTAATATACTTCTGACAATTTTTTGGTAATTTTTTAAAAGATTTTCTTTTTGAAATATCCTCTTTCCAACCGGGAAGAGTTTTATAAATAGGTGTTAATTTTTCTAACTCTAAATATCCACACTGGCTAAATTCAATTTTTTTACCGTTTAATTTATAGCCAACACAGGCTTTGATTTGTGGCATACCAGATAAAATATCAATTTTAGTAATCGCAATTCTATTGATTGATGAAAGCTGACAGGCAAATTTAACCGCCGGCAAATCAATCCAACCAACCCGGCGCGGTCGCCCGGTCGTCGTCCCATATTCATACCCTCGATCACGAATTCCAGTCGCAATCTCATCAAATAATTCGGTTGGAAGCGGACCACCCCCAACTCTTGAAGTGTAGGCTTTAACTATTCCCCAAACTTCATCAATTCTTTTTGAGGGAACACCAGAGCCAATATTAACTCCACCTTCAATGACGTTTGAAGCTGTCACAAATGGATAAAGACCAAAACTATTATCAAGCATTACCCCGTGCGCTCCCTCGAAAAGAATGTATTTTTTTTCCTTAATCGCTTTTTGAAATATCGCAAAAGTATCCCTAACCATAGGACGGACTCTTTCCGCCAACTTTTTAAAAACTGGTAAATAGGTTTCTACTTTTATTGGAGCCACTCCGAAGGCAACTAAAATTTTATTTTTAATCTTTGCCTGAAATTTAAATTTTTCTACAAATAATGGCCAATTCAAAAGCTCATAAATTCTTATACCGTTATAGCTTACTTTATCAGCGTAGACCGGACCAATTCCCCTTTTAGTTGTCCCCAATTTATTTTTACCGCGGGCATTTTCATAGGCCTGATCAAGTTCTTTATGATAAGGCATTATCAAATGACAACGGGAGGAAATGACTAATTTTTTCTTCAAATTGATACCCATCTTTTCAAAAATATCAAACTCTTCCAATAAAACATCCGGGTCTATCACCGTACCCGCTTCGATAATAACAGTTGGTTTTTTTTGTAATATTCCTGAAGGAATTAAGTGAAAAGGAAATTTTTTCCCATTGACAACGACGGTATGACCGGCATTATTACCGCCATGAAACCTGACAACAAAATCAGCTTTCTCCGCCATCAAGTCGACTATCTTGCCCTTCCCCTCATCCCCCCACTGGCTACCGATGACTAGTTTGATCATATTAAATTTAAAAAAAATAAATTTAAACCGTCCTAATATTAACAAGAACTGATAGAATTAGTCAATGGGATTTTTTATAATATTTATAATTTTTATAATCGTTATAATATTTATTTTTTCTTCGAAAAAATTCTCACCTATCCCCTACTTCCCTTCCCAGCCTGTTGATATGCCACTAATTGTCAAAGCTTTGAGTTTAAAAAATAACCAAACAGTCATTGATCTTGGGGCTGGAGATGGAATAGTGATTTTTGCCTCAGCAACAGAAGCGTTTCAAAAAAAATTAAATACGAAATTTATTGCCATCGAGATTAATCCTATTTTGATCTTGGTTCTACATCTCCGCCGACTCTTTCATCCAAATAAAAAAAACATTAAAATCGTTCAGGATGATATTTTTAAAATGGATTTTTCCCGCTATACCCAATGTACAGACGCAAAATTTTGCGTCTCTACAACCTTCTATCTCTACATCTCCCCCTGGTTTTTAGAGAAAACAATATTAAATATTAAAAATCAAGTATCAAAATTTTCTGTTGTCAGCTATATGTACCCTTTAAAATTCAAAGCCAACTTCAATAAGTTTAAAGTAATCAATGGAAAAAATAAAATCCATATCTATTCATAATTCTGCCAAGCTTGCATAACCTCCGAGGTTGTACGTCGGTCGGATAGGACGCTCTAAGGTGTTATGATTTTAAAAACTTCCGAAGGTTTTTTCACAATATAATCTACGCCGGCTTTTTGTAAAGCTTCTGGAGTATGAAGACCCCAGGTCACCCCGATTATTTTTATCCCAACTTTTTTACAGGCTTCAACATCTCGGATCTCATCGCCTACATAAATAACTTCTGAGCTATCTAAGTCAAAATCATCAAGAAACTTCCCAAGGTAGCCCGCCTTACCAAAAAGATCGGTTTTCCCATGAACAAAGTCAAAAATATCAAGATCATTGTGTTTTATAAATTTATCAATGTTCTCTATTCTGTTTGAAGAAATAATAGCAAGTTTATAGCCATTTTTTTTCAAATCAAAAAGAATTTTTTTGATACCGGGAAAAAACTTGATATTCGACATTTCTTTTTCCAATTCCACCTGCATACTTTTTACAATATTAATAACGAATGGAATCTTCAGCCAGGCTCTTTTAAAACTCCCCTTTAGTAATTCCTGATAACTTTTTGATCTTATTTCTTTGATAATTTCCTTATCAGTTAAGTCGTCAATTTTCAGAAGATGAGCTATTTCAAGAAATTTTTTAAAACTAAAAGGTAGCGTATCAGCTATTGTTCCGTCAAAGTCGAAGATGATTGTAGAAATCATTGTTAATTGTTAATTGTTAATGGTTAATTGATAATTGAAAAATAATAATTGCTAATTAATAATTTGCTAATTGTTAATTGATTCACAACAATTGACAATCAATAATTAACTATTGACAATTTTGATTTTAATACTTCAAATTCTTCATCGTTAAACTTATTAAGTTATTTATTTCTTTTGGTAGCTTATCTAAATGATCTGAGATAAAATTATTCTCTTTTTCAGAAATTAATTTCCTTTCTGATGCTTTGTCTTTCCAATTGATTGATTCATAAACTGTTGCTCGAGCATTATAATAAAATTTGACTTTATCTTTTTTGTGGAATCTTCCAAATCTTTCAGCAATATTCGCACTTATTGAATCAGTTGCTTCTACCCATTGGCTTCCAAGTGTTTTCTTATTAAACCAATCCCATGCATTAACTATTTTCCAGACAAATGCTGATAATTCAACCGCTACACTATAAGCCGTAAGTTCTTTTAATTTCATCGTCGCCATACTTCTATTAACAATTAGCAATCAACAATTATCAATTGTATTATTATAGTACAATTTAAGTTATGTCCAATCTATTAATAATTGACAACAAAATTACCCAATTTTTAAGCTATATTTTTCCTCATAATATTTTTTTTGATTATTTTTTTTCATTTTTTTCATTAAAAGGTTCCTCTATATTAATTTGGATATTAGTTATCTTAATAGCCGTAATTCTTGAAGAGCGAAAAAACCCTGGAATAAGCAGGCGTGATAAAAAATTTATTATTTTATTTTCTTTATCATTTTTATTTACAGCTTTTCTTACCGATATTGTTCTAAAAAACATCTTCCAGCGTCATAGACCATTTACAACTATTTATAACCATTTTCAACTATTTTCAACTTTTTCCTGTCCTCTCGATTTTTCCTTCCCCTCCGCCCACGCCGCCACTGCTTTCGCCTCGGCCACCGTTCTGACATTTTTTGATAAAAAAAGAAGGTGGTTTTATTATCTCGTGGCAATTTTAATTAGTTATTCTAGAATCTATTTAGGTTGCCACTATTTTTTAGATGTGGTTGGAGGCGGAATAATTGGATATTTAATAAGTAGGTTAATTACGCGTACAAAACTATTTAATAATTTATAAATTTCTCAAATACCCTCTCACCTGTTCTTGAAGAAAATTTTTTATTTCCTCATCTTTATATTTTTCTTTCACAAAATCAACCGGAACAATTTGAAGGTCGTCAAAATATCTCAGTTGCTCTAAAAATTGTGTCTCAACAAATTCACCCCGAAATTTCTTTCTTCCCAATTCAATAATTTTTTTCAAACTATAATTTTCTGATTTTAGTAATAAGAAAATATCAACATAATCCCTCCAGACAGCTCTAAATCCTACTGTATATGCCTTATCAGCAACAATATCATCGATTGAAGCCATTGACAATGAACTTGTTTTAACCAAATCACTAATTGGTTTAAAATAATACCAAAAAAAGGTTACTTTAATACCCTCTTTCGTTTTAAAATTAATTTGATCAGAGGTATTCAATGAAAAACTAACCTGACCAAATATTTTTTCAATCTTAAGTTTTAATTTATTATTTAGCGGTTGAAAAGTAAAAACATCAAAATCTTCACTTCGTCTATGGTTGATTTGCAATGCTAATGCAGTACCTCCGCCTAAATATCCGTTATTTTTAAAAACGGATAATATTTCAAAAACTTTTTGTCTTTCTTTATCCAATAATTCTAGGTGTATTTTTGACATAGTAACGCTCGTCCGGATGCCAATCATTTAATTCTAAAAGGGCATCTTTGACTAAATAAAAACGTTGTCTTCGATAATCTTTAAAAGACCTCTTAAATGTTTCAATTATTTCTTTTTTAGAGTAATTTTTTAATGCCCAATGAATTTCATCCATCATCCCATAAGAAAGTATCTGATGAATAATGTAGTATTTATCTTTTTGAAGATCTAATTTTGAAACGTCGGTTGACCATAAAACCGATTGCAGTTTTTTTGGCACTTTCATGGTTTAATTATATCATGTTTGACCGACTCGACCGATTCAACTGATTACCGCGCATTAGGTCATATATATTGTCATCGAACGACTCCTTGATAGTTCATAATTAATTGTCATCGAAATTGGTTGAGTAAAAAGTTAAGCTA
>PEVZ01000014.1 GCA_002779665.1 Candidatus Roizmanbacteria bacterium CG06_land_8_20_14_3_00_34_14
GCTATATTCTTAATCTTTGGACCATTTTTCACAAGTTTCTTGTACGAAATATATAGAAGTATCGACTTACAAGAAGATGTTAAACCTGCCCATAATTGGATTGCAGCCGGAGTTATTAGCTGGATATTTTTGTTAGTAGTAATTTTAATATTGTTATTGAGTAAATTACTAACAAATCCATTCAACAAGCTTTATCAAAGACTCTTTATTAATCCTAAAAATAACTATGAAAATACATTGTCTCATTCTGGAATTTTGCCACCTTTTAGATTTTTACCAACTTTGACACCAACACGACCATCATCCACTCTTATTCCAACACAAAGCCAATTATTAACACCCTCTCCTATAATCTACCCTGAACTTATTGGTTATTGGACACTGGACAATATTGATCATAAAAATCAAATCTATAACTCAACTACTCTAAAAAATGACGGTGTCGCCTTCAACATCACAATTGTCCCGGGAAAAATTGACCAAGCTGTAAGTTTTAAGGGCACTAATAAAAGTTCTGTCGAAATTATTGATCCGTCGTTAAGAAAAGTTGATAACGATTTTACTATTTCATTATGGGCTAATCGATTAAATGAAGGTAATACAATTTTAGCCTGGATGTTAAACTATGACAATGGTGGTTTTGGAATTATTGCTGGTGCCAAAGGAGAACTTTATTGCCGAACAAAAGACGGAGCCACTGGTACTTATGTAGATTCGTATACTGATTATCAGGGAGGTTATTTATTGGCGGGTAACGGTTGGCATAATATCGCCATTGTCCGCAAATATAACCAATGTAATATTTACATTGATGGTAAAGATAGGACTATGACCCATGGTTTTCATGATAATCTCGGAAAATATCCTAACACCTTCTTTTATTTAGGTGGTGGTGAGCCAACAGGAGGTTTAATGTTCAAAGGTGAGATTGACAATGTTAGATTATATAATTATGCAAGAACTCCTGAAGAGATAATACAGGATATGAAATAAATCTATGAAACATTCTAAACCAAATTATTTGATAATAATTACTTCCTCAATTTTAGGAATTATCTTATTAGCTTTAATAAATTTTCTTTATTTCCAAAATCAACAATCAATAAAAGTGTCAGTCAACCAAGAAATCTCCCCAACTATTCAAGTCCCATCTCCGACTCCGCAAACTGAACCTTTAATGTCAATACCGCCCGATTGGAAAACAATCACCATGAAAGGTTGTAGTACACGAAATGCAGTTTTCGAGTATAGTTTAAAAACTCCTAATAGTTGGGTATTTTTAAAAACTCAAGATGATAGATATAGAACCGTTTATGAACTCTCTGATGAACAAAATAAGAGAATTAAAATAAATTGTGATACGGTAGGCATCGGAAGCGTGATTTGTGTAAATGGCGGTGAAGTTGATTTTCCTTTTCAAATAGGTGGTCCGTCTAAAGATGGTTGTTATTGGACGTCTGATCCAAACACAAAAGGATACGGAGCTGCATATAATTTATTTAACCCGTTTGGAGCCTTTGTGTTTACTGCCTATGGTATAGAGAAATCACTACTTGACCAAATCCTTTCCACTTTTCAATTTTTAGATAAAGCTGATAAATTTTGCGGTGGATTTGCTGGTGTTCTTTGCTCGGCGGAATATAAATGTCAACTCGATGGAAACTATCCAGATGCTTCAGGAAAATGCATTTTAGAATGATATTTAATAAGTATTATATAATAACTACATCATGGAAATAGACGCTGAACAATTAAGGAATAAATATCAGGCAATTTTAAGCAAAGCCGATTTGGATGGAAAAAAAATGGACCTAAAAACTTTGGAAAAACAAAGCTACGAAGCATCTTTTTGGACTGACCCAAAATCAGCTGGTGAAACAATGAAAAAAATCACAGATCTTAAAAAAGAAATTGAAGATATGGAGATGATAGAATTACTACTTTCAGAAAGTCAACTTGAAGACGCAAAAAAATTAATTGACAAGTATGAAATACTTCTTTTTCTTTCCGGACCTTATGATAAGGGTGGAGCTGTTTTCTCAATTCATGCTGGCCAAGGTGGTACTGAGGCAATGGACTGGTCAAGCATGCTTTATCGAATGTACACCCGATACTTTGAAAGAAAGGGATGGCGATTTGAGGAGTTTGACCGGGTCGCCGGAGAAGAAGCCGGTATAAAAAGCTCTATTATCAACGTCTACGGAAAATTTGCTTATGGTCACCTAAAGGCTGAAGCCGGTGTCCATCGCTTGGTGCGCCAATCCCCTTTTAACGCTGACAAACTAAGACAAACTTCTTTTTCATTAGTTGAGGTTTTACCAATGATCGAAGACAAAGAAATAAGTGTCCGAGCGGATGAAGTCGAATGGGAGTTTTATAGATCGGGCGGACATGGCGGTCAAAACGTTAATAAAGTCTCAACGGCGGTACGATTGACTCACAAGCCGTCTGGTATCATTATCACCTGCCAAACTGAAAGAGACCAAGGCAAAAATAGAGATAGTGCCATGAAAATTTTACGGGCAAAACTATGGAAATTGGAGCAAGAAAAAAAGGCCAAAACAATTGCCGGATTTAAGACGGAAACAATGGCTTCTTGGGGACATCAAATCAGATCGTACGTGCTTCATCCATATAAATTAATAAAAGATTTAAGAACTAATTATGAGGAAACACAGACAGATAAGGTACTTGATGGAGAACTGGATGGATACGTCGAAGCCTACTTGAAAAATAATAAATAAATTGTTATTCTGAACTATATATGGAAAATAAAAATATGCTTCATACGTTGGAAACAAAAGAAGTCGATGAAGTTTCATATGCATCTTTCTTCACTTTTGTTGCCGTTGCCGTCGTTATTGGAGCGGTGATAGGATTTGGACTAACTCGTTTCAATAAAAAAACAGCCAGCAATGGTGTTACAACAAAAAATACCGCTCAATCAGCCGGCATCGTCGATAAAAAAACTTTTAAAGATAGCGTTGAAGGAATACTCCGAGAGGGAGGTATCGATGGCGAAGGTAATTTCCATATAGAGCGTCCCGGAGGAGTTTCACAAAATGCTTATCTTACTTCAAGTACGGTTGATCTATCCAATTATGTTGGTAAAAGGGTCAAAGTCTGGGGTCAGACTTTTTCAGGTCAAACAGCCGGATGGCTGATGGACGTGGGATTAGTCGAAGTTGAGAAGTAATTTAGACAATAGAAGATAGAAGGTCGGGATTAACTTCTATTCCTATCTTCGATTTTCTATCATCTATCGTCTCATTATTATTATTAAATTATGATTGTTTTTGACAAAGTCACTAAAAAATTTCCCCTTGGAAATACTGCACTAAACGATGTTTCTTTTGAAATTGATGATAATCAATTTGTATTTTTGGTCGGACAATCAGGGGCAGGTAAAACTACTATCTTAAAAATGATTACTCAGGAAATATCCCCTACTTCCGGATCTATCATTATCGACGATTTTGATATTACTGATAAAAATTTCTCTCAAAAAATTGAATTGCGACGTAAAATTGGGATTATTTTTCAAGACTTTAAAGTTTTATCAGACAAGAATGTTTTTGAGAATATCGCCGTTAGTCTTAAAGTTATAGGAGTTGATAATTCCGAGATAAAAACAAAAGTAAAAAAAGCTCTTGAATTAGTCGGTCTTTCAAAAAAAGAGATGGTCTTTCCGGTTCAATTATCAGCCGGTGAACTCCAAAGAGTAGCTATTGCCCGCGCCATAATCGGAGATCGAGACATTATTATTGCTGATGAACCAACCGGTAATCTTGACCCAAAAACTTCCTGGGATATTATGAAAATTTTCAAAAAACTTGAAGGGAAAAAAACAATTATCATCGCGACCCACAATACTGATATTGTTAATTCTTTTCAAAAAAGAGTTTTAGTTTTAAAAGACGGTAAAATTATTAAAGACCAAAGAAAAGGAGGGTATGAATTATGAAAGAAATCTGGACATCAATTAGAAGGACACCCTATCAATCATTTTCTGCTTTTCTAATTTTATTTTTTACTCTTTTTTTAACACTGATATTATTTGTTTCATTGACATTCCTATACGGCACTTTAAATTATCTTGAAACAAAACCTCAAGTAACGGTCTATTTTCAGACTAAGACGCTGGAAAACCAAATTTTTAAAATTAGAGATGATTTAATGGCTTCGGGGAAAGTCCTGAGTCTCAAATATATTTCAAAAAACGAAGCTTTTAATATTTATAAACAACTAAATAAAGATAATCCTCTACTTCTCGAAATGGTCTCGGCAGATATTCTACCTCCTTCTCTTGAAGTTTATGCAAAAAAGCCAATCTATCTGCCTGAAATAGCTGAGTATCTTAAAAAACAAGGTGATATTGATGAAGTCCAATATGAAAAAGATATTATTGATAAATTGCTTGTCCTGACAAATACGATAAGAATTTCTGCATTGATTTTCTTTAGTTATTTGATTTTGATGTCAATCGTCGTTTTGACAACGATGATACTTTTTAAAATCGCCCTTAAAGAGAGTGAGATTACTTTATTGAAATTAATCGGGGCGACTAATTTCTATATCCGCAAGCCTTATATTTTTGAAAGTCTATTCTTGGGAATAACAGCTTCAACCATATCATTTGGTATTTTTTCTTTTATAGTTGTCTATTTTAATTCATTTTTGCAGTCATATTTCAAAGGAATAACCGTCCTTTCTGTCGATGTATTTAATTATCCGCTCAATATTTGGCCATTAAATTATGTTTTTTTTGCCATTGTTTTCGTCTCAATAACTCTTTTTGGGATGATTATTTCTTCAGTCGCTTCTTACATCGCCACTAATAAATATCTAAAGGTATAATTAAACCATGGTCAAAAAAATAATTATTTTTATTGTTTTGTTTTTTTTGACATTATTTTCTGTCAGTGCCCAAGATAAAACTGATATAGAAAAAAAAATTAGTGAATATCAAACCAAACTTCAAGAATTAAAACAACAAAAAAATACTCTATCTTCACAGATCCAATATATGGATACTCAAATATATCTGACCGGTTTACAGATAAACCAAACTGAACAACAAATTGTCAGCACAGGAAAAGAGATTGATCTACTCGGGTCACGAATTGAAGGATTAGACCAGTCTCTTGATTATTTATCGAAACAACTTATAAAAAGAATAGTCATAGGCTATAAAAAAAAGCCATTATCTTTATTCGCCCTTTTACTTAATAATAAAAATGCTTACGATTTTCTTAATCAAGTTAAATATTTAAAAACTGCGCAAACTAATAATCAGAAACTTATTTATACTGTCCAAGAAACGAAGACTAATGCCGAAGAACAAAAAAAACATCGTGAAGAGAAGAAGATTGAATTAGATCAGTTAACAAAAAGATTGGGTAATCAGAAAATAGCTCTTGATAATCAAAAAGGGCAGAAAGAACGATTTTTGGCCGATACTCAGAATGATGAAAATATTTATCAAAACTTATTAACTCAAGCTCAAGCTCAGTTAGCTGGCTTTGGTCGGTTCGTTTCTTCTCAAGGTGGATCATCAATTTTGAGCAATCAAACTGTCTGCGATGATTGGGGATGTTATTATAATCAGCGGGATTCGCAGTGGGGCGGAACTTCACTCAATGGGACTGAATATACACTCGCCGGAGCCGGATGTTTAGTGACTTCTATGGCAATGGTTTATACTCATTTTGGTCATCGGAGTGTAAACCCACAATCCATTAATTCTAATCCAAATAATTTTGCTTCATATTATCCAGCTTTTTTAAAAAAAACAATTACAGCAGATGGGGCAACTTCTAACCGAATTAGTTCTGATATTGATAGTGAATTAAGTACAGGCAGACCAGTTATAGTTGGTATCAGCTATGATGGTGGTCCTTCTCCTGATCACTTTTTGGTTCTAATTAGTGGATCAAATGGAAGCTATCAAATGAATGACCCTTTTACTCCAAACGGACATAATATTCCTTTTACGGATCATTATTCAGTCGGGAGCATTCGTGAAATAGATAGGATTAGTATGTAGTTATACTTCATCATTTTTTTCCCTCTCCAACGCCCTATTTTCATACTTTTGTAGGTTATAAGCGGTTGACAAGAAATATTCATAAAGTTATAAAAATGTAGGGAACAAAAATTTTTGTTCCGTACATAATTATGAAAAAAATATTTTTTGTCATCTTTATACTCTCTACTTGCTACTTAATAATTAATACTTTTTCTGTTTTCGCCTCTTTAAAACTTAATGAAATCTATCCTGCTCCACTAACAAACCAAGATGAATGGGTAGAGATCTATAATGATGAGAATAATCCAGTTAATATCCAAGGCTTTTATCTAACGGATTCGTCTGGAAAAAAAATATTAATAACAAATGAAGTTCTTGAGCCTTATTCATTTACGGTTGCCTCAACTCCATCAGGCGTATTAAACAACAGTAATCAAACAGGAAAAAATTATGCTGACATTGTTTATTTATATGGTGTTAACGATCAGTTAATTGATATTGCTACTTATTCTGGAACATTTAACTCGAATAAAACTTTTGCTAAGTGCCCAAATGGAAACTGGTTTATATTAAATACTCCAACAAAAAATGCTACCAATGAAACAGCTTGTCAAAGCTTGACGCCAACACCAACGTTAACCATAACTCCAACGTTAACAATTGTTCCGACGGAAGGGACAGGAAACCTGACCCCTACTTCGCCCGCCGTAGTCTTGACGGAGGCGGGCCCTATTTCTTATGACAACATCTACATTTCCGAAGCCATGGTTAACCCGATGACAGGCGAAAAAGAATGGGTGGAAATTTATAATAATAATGATTTTTCCGTTTCTCTAAGTAACTGGTTTATTGATGATTTGGAAAATGCAGGATCTTCTCCAAAAGTATTTTCTTTAGAGATAACTGCAAAAAGTTATGCTATTTTTGACTTTTCTTCTTCTATATTTAATAACGACGGAGATAGTATTAGATTATTAGATTTTAATAAAAATTTAAAAGATGATTTTGAG
>PEVZ01000003.1 GCA_002779665.1 Candidatus Roizmanbacteria bacterium CG06_land_8_20_14_3_00_34_14
TATTCTCCCAATATAGGGGATTCAGTTTCTCAAGGAAGCCAAATTGGGGTCATGGGTTCAACCGGAAGATCGACGGGGATGCATTTGCATTTTGAAATCCGATCAGGAGGGGTTTTGCTAAATCCGTTAAGCTTTCTAAAATAAATTAACCTAATTGATCTAATTATTCTAATTGACCTAAATAATTTCCAATCCCCAATCTCCCAGTTTTTTGATCATTGGGGTTTGAGTATTTTTTAGAAATTAGGTTAATTAGAAATTAGAAATTCTATTTTGCTTCTGGAGACGCTTCCTTAGGTAGTTCCAACTTTGGACTAATCTCGGTCGTTGGAGGCGTAGGTAAATTTAAACCCGACTGGGTGCTTTCTTCCGATTTATTAGCTGGCGCTTCTTCTTTAGGAAGCATTTTTTTAAACTCTTCAAGTTCTTTTACGACTTTCTCATAATCAACTTTGTTTGTTTTTTGATTAATAAGTTTTAAAGTATTTTGCATGGCGTTGACAGCTTGAGGATAGTTTTTTACCTGAAAGTTGGCCCAGGCATAGTTATAGCTAGCATTTGGCCAATCAGGCTTGATAGAAACCGCTTGTTCAAAAAATCTTAAGGCATCATCATATTTATTTTGGGAATAATAAACCCCACCCAAACCAACCCGATAGACTGGATTTTGTGGATCGGCAAGTATTGCCCGTTGATATGCAGAAATTGTCCAGACATCGGCTTCTTGGGCAACGTTGATGATGTTTGAATAAATAACCGCTAAATTTTCCCAGTTATTGGCTCTTTGTGGATTCAAAGTGACAACCGCTTTGCCTTCAGCGATTCCGGCTTGAATTGCCTGAGTAATTGTTTGGCGATCTTGTTCAGATATTTTTTTGTCTTTAATTTTAGAAGATAAGTTGTTGGCAATGACAAGATTAGTTTGAGCAAAACTAGTGCGAAATCTTTCAATATACGGATTCAAGACTATTGCCTGTCTTTGGTTATCGTAGACTTCCTTAAGATTATTTTTGGCAATTCCTTCTATAGATTTTTTAAAATAATATTCGGAAGCATATGAACGACCGAGAAAATATCCGGAAGTGCCGATTAAAGCAAGGGAAATTACAACGGTTCCGATGTAGATGGGTGGTAGAGACGCAAGATTTTGCGTCTGTACATCGGTTGTAGTGGTTTGATTTATCAAACCTAAAACGACAAAAAACAAAAACCAAATGATTAGTGATGGAGGAAATATAAATAAACAAATAATTAAATAAATAAATAAATAAATAATCTGTAGGGGCGGACCCCCGTGTCCGTCCTTTACCAATTGTTTGAAACCGGAAAAAACCAATAATCCAAACGCCAATAATCCAAAAATTCCGGTTTCGGTGAGGATTTGCAAAATCGCCGAATGAGAAACATTAAATGAATTAATCTGCCATAGAGGAGATTGGTTATAGGCAAAATCCTTAATGCGAGTGAAAATAGCCGAGAAATTATCAGGACCGATGCCGATTATTGCCGTCTGTGGATTTTTTAAAATTTCCAAGGCCGCATACCAGGACAGGCGGAAAGGGGGAATGATTAATGTAGGGGTTTGATTTATCAAACCCACATTAGGTTTTACAAGCGAATAGGCAGTGAGAAATAAGGCAAGCAGGTTAATGATCAATAAACAATAATCAATGATCAATAATTTTCTTGTAGGGGCGATCCCTTGTGGTCGCCCTTGTTTTATAATTTGTACGATTCCAATAATCGTAAAAAATCCCAATAAAATTGCCAAATCCAATTGTGAGCCAACTGGGGTAAAGGCAGGATTTTTTAGAAAGGAAAGAAATTGGGGGAGATTGATGTTTTTAAAGGGTTGGAAATAGAAAGCAATCGTAACAATAGACAAGATGATCAAAGATACCTTCATTATATAATGTCCGACCTTAAATGGACTCGCTGACAAGGACGGACCTTTCTGACGTGAAAGATAAAAATACAAAATTGCCAGAAAAACCATCATCACCAGTCCAAAGCTTGAATTGAGCAAGGCCTGAATTTTATTCGGTGAAGAAAATAAAGTTGATAAAGTAACAGCCGTTAAAAAAAGAATAATTAGGCTGTCAAAAGGGCTTTTTTGCCAAGATATTTTTTTTGAAATTAGGATCTGGATGGTAGAAATCAAGATAAGCAATAAAACTCCAAAGCCCAATAAATATAATTTATTAGTGACGAAATATTCTTGAGTGAAAGTAAGAAAGAAAAAAGGGAAGATAAAAACAAGAGTATTAAGAAGTAGAGACGCAAAATTTTGCGTCTGTACCTTTAAAATAGTAAAAATTTTTTCCATAATCATGGTTTAATCAAAGGCGAAGTAGAAGCCACAGGCTCAATTCGTAATGCTGTGAGTGTCTGTGTCTCAATTACATCTTCAACCGTATACACAGTTGCCCGCATATCTGCTTTAAGATCGGCGAGGGTAAGCTTTTCCGGTTTTGGGGGAGTTGGCGGTTCTCCAGGGGTCATATTAGTGCCGTAAACATTACGTGATATTTCGGTATCTTGAGTGATGTATATTGTATATTCTTTTTCTTGAGGAGTAGGTGGCGCAGTATCTAGAGCAATCATGGGAGGGGCAGCGGCTACGGGAGCAAAGGCTTTAAGAGTCAGGGTATTATTTGTTATGTTTACAATTTTACCGTTTAACGTATTGATAATCGGAGGAAGATTGATCATCGTTGCCTCAAAGGTATTTTTTAATAATGTTCTAAGATCATCTTGACTATTCACAGTTATATATTGGCCAACTTTAATATTTTTTACCGTCAGATTGGGAGTAGAGGCGGTAGGAAAGCCAGGAGCACCAGAGGGTGTAATAGTCTTGAATAGATAATTAATATTTGATGCTGGTTGAGATATTTGGGTTTTGTCCGTGACGAGCAATTTATAGGTAATTGTTTTGATTTGAGGGGTAGGCATGACCGGTGGCTGGTTTGGCATAACTGTTATTGCAATAGGGGCGGTTTGCAGCAAGGCATATTGACTGGAAATCGAGACAGCATTACCTTCGATCTTTTCAACTTTTCCGGAAAGAGAATTGACAGGAGAAGTAAGGTAGAGGATATTTGGAGAAACGGTCTGACCGTTTAATCCATTTTTATTCTTGTAATCAACAGTCATAAACAAAGCAAGTATTCCAAGCAAAATTATCCCAACGACGATTATTTTTTTATGATTCATAGTATCATACTATGCTTAAAAAAAGAAGTTGTCAATACTCATTTTGAGGCGCTTGTATTGGTGGACTTTTTATCTTATCAAGAGTTTGCTTGACGGCATCATATTCTTTTTGATTTATTTTTGGATCGATGTTTTGTAACGTAATTTCCAGTTCTTTTACAGCGTTTTTCATGTCATTTTTCTGAGCATAAAGCATTCCAAGTTGGTAATGTGCATCAGCCCAATTTGGTTTCAGCTCAGCTGCCTTTTTTATAGATTTAAACCCTTCAGCTGTTTTTTTCTGTGAAAGAAGAATCTGTCCCATTTGGAAATAATAAGCAGGATTATTTGGGTCGAGTTCCAAAGCCTTTTTCAAGGAGGTCAAGGCCGTTGTCTGAGGAGAATTTACCTCTGTTTCATTGGGCGTCTGTAATTCTTTTGGAATTAAAATATATATTTGTGCCAAATTTGCCCAGTAGTCTGCTTTTTTTGAATTTTGGCTTATTGCTATTTGATTTTCGTTTATTGCCGTTTGAATTGCTTCGATAAGCATTTGCTTGCTTTCCTTAGTAAAAACAAGGGGGGCAGACCCGGAAGCTGCTTTCTCTATGATATTCTGGGCGAGGACAAAATGAATTCTGGCAAAACCAAGATGATATTGTTCCAGATAAGGATTATATGAAAAAGCCTTTTGTTGGTTGTCATATACTTTCTTAAAACTATTTTCTTTAATACCAACAAGTGATTGTGAATAAAAATAATCAGCCAGATACAGAGAGCTTAAATAGCGTACTACTGAACCAAAAAGAACAGAGGCGGTGATGATGAGAATGACATAGCTGTAGAATGAAAAAGATTCTGAGAGGTTAAATACATATTCTTTATTATTTTTTCCGGTTTGGGAGGCAGACAAAAAAACCAAGAAAAAAACCAAAAGAGAGGGTGGAAAAATAATTACAATAAATAAAGAATATATAGAACCTAATATTATCGATAAATTTTGTTTTATTTTTTTTATCAGGGAAATAACAAGATACAAAAAAGAAGCAAGCCCGACCAGACCGGTTGTGGTTGCAATATGAAAGAGGGTGGATCTATCTATACTCACAGGAAATTGCCAAAGATTTGTCTGGTTATACCCCACGTCCTTTACACGATTAAAAACAGAGGAGTAGTTATCAATGCCAAAGCCCAAAAGGGCATTTGGAAGAGTTTTAAATATTTGAAACACGGCTTTAAATGATAAGGAAAAAGAAGGAAATAGCACTCCTTGTTTCGAAAAAGCAATAAAACTAATCCCCAGGGCTAAAGAAACGATGATTAGTATACATATTTGTACAACTTTAGGAGCATCTTCTTTTTCCGAAAATGAATGGACAAGAGATCCCAGACTATACATAAATGTAAAGCCGATAAAAAAAAGAAGATCAAGAGGAATTACCCCGATCCCTTTTGTTGGTTCCAGGGAAAGGATAATGATGAACGAGGAAATAATAAATCCGGCCAATGATAATATCTGTAGGGGCGACCCTTGTGGTCGCCCTGGTGTATTATGCGAAAAATAAAAATATAAAATTACCAACGAAATTATCATTAAAAGACCAAAATTGGGATCAAGAAAGGCCTGCATCTTATTTGTTGTGGACGTGAAAAAAGAAAGAAAAATAGCCCCTAAAAATAGGAGTACAGGAATATCAAGCGGGCTGGTTTGGAAAACAAATTTTTTTGTGATGAGGGATTGCAAAAAAGATATTATTACAAGTAATAAAGCGCCAAAAGCAAGGACGTAAACGATATTTATTTGGACAAGATTTTGGAAAAAGATTTGGAAAAAAGAAAAAGGAACAAGAAAAATGAGGAGAGATAAAATAACGGATTTAATTTTATTCATTATTTAAATATAGAGAGAATTGGGAGAAATATCAATGACATTTTTCCACCACTATCTTCTACTTTCTATCATCTATCGTCTTTTTTAATTCATCAATCTGTTTTTGTTGTGCCTCAATGGTCTTTTTCAAAACATCCACCCCGCCTGCCATCGCTCTGTTCAGGCATTGCGGGCAGGCCCGTCGACGATGAGTCTTTTGGCCTCAATCAGCCCTGCCTTGAATGATCGTCCTGACCTATTGACAACGGCCGTCACAGATATGTATAACTTAATTATGACTAAGAAAGAGAAAAGAATTAAAAAGTTTGAGAAAGGAGAAATATCAAAGATAATTTTGGCAACTCTAGGAATAGGAGCACTTTTAGGTGGGACTATACTAATTACTCCAAATTTTCCAATAATAATCGGCACTTTTATTAAGTTAATTGAAGAAATTAAGGGTATTAAACTGCCAAAAACTAAAGTCAAAAGAACACTCCAGCAATTAGAAAAAAGAAAGATTTTAAATTTAGAAATAAAAAATAATGAAGTCTATGTTGAAGTTGAAGACGTTTGGAATAAGGAAATTATTAAATATTCTATCCAAAGTCTTCTTGAATTAAAACAAAAATCCAAATGGTTGGGTAAATGGTTTATAGTTATGTTTGACGTACCGGAAATTGAAAGAAACAAGCGTTATTACTTAAGAGGATTTTTAAAAGAAATAGGCTTTTATCAGTACCAACAAAGCGTCTATGTCTTTCCGTATGAATGTGAAAAAGAAGTAGTTTTAATAAAAAAAATCATTGAAGGCGGTAAATACTTGAGTTATATTATTGCTGATAAAATTGAATACGAAAATAAATTAAAAACCTACTTTCATTTACCTATTTGAAACGGCCGTCGGGGATAGGTGTGAGAAAGTTGATGATGAGTTTTTTGGTTTTTGTTTCTCGACTTTTATTCAATTAATATATATCCATTTTCATGAAGGAGAAAAGATTTACCCTTAATCGTTTTAGAGGGCAATTTTGTGAGCAGTTGTGTAAGGGAAGTAATAAGCTTATCTAGTCTTGGCGGATGAATGCGAAAAATGATAATTCCAAAAAACATTTTAGGTGGATAAAGGAGAGTATCAGTAAAATCAACATCATTTGAT
>PEVZ01000058.1 GCA_002779665.1 Candidatus Roizmanbacteria bacterium CG06_land_8_20_14_3_00_34_14
AATTTTATACTATTTTCATGCACAATTTTATTTTCCAGTTGACATGATGATGTTTTTCGTTACGATCGTAACGAAAAACATCATAAACCTATCACAAATTTGTTCAAAAAAACAGACATTGTTATCCTCAATTTTGTTATAATTTTAGTATATATGTACATATCCCGCCGTCATCAATTTAGAAGTAAATATGATAAAGAAAAACTGATTGCTCGATTGCTTTTTTTTCTAACAGGGGCTGTTATTTTAGGCTTCATTTTTATGTTCGGGCTTTTTGCCTGGTACGCAAAAGACCTGCCCTCGCCTTCCAGACTTTCCCAGCAGACAGGATACTCAACGGTTTTTTACGATCGTGACGGCAAAGTTCTTTATGATATGTATAAAGATAAGAATCGGGTGCCCGTGGTTATTGAAGATATACCAAAAACTCTCAAAGAAGCGACGATTGCTATCGAAGATAAAAATTTTTATACTCATGGCGGTTTTTCCCAAACCGGTATGATTAGAGCTGTTTTTAATATGTTTTTGGGCCGGGGTCTTCAGAGTGGTTCGACTATTACTCAACAGTTGATTAAAAATGTTTTGTTGACTAATAGGCAGACGATTACTAGAAAAGTCCAGGAAATTATTCTCGCTTTTGAGGTAGAACGGCGGTACAAAAAAGACGAAATCCTTCTTATGTATTTGAACGAGGCTCCTTACGGTGGCAGTTACTGGGGAGTCGGTACAGCTGCAAAAGCCTATTTTGGTAAATCCGTTACGGACTTAAGCTTAGTTGAGTCGGCCATTATTGCAGGTCTTCCGCAATCACCCAGCACCTATTCTCCATTTATTGGAAAAACTGAAGCCTGGAAAAATCGGACAAAAAGCGTTTTGCGTCGAATGCGCGAGGATGGATATATTACAAAAGAAACGGAAAGTTCCGCCTTAAAAAAGATTGAAACGTTGAAATTTAATGCTCCAAAAATTTTAATCGAAGCTCCTCATTTTGTCTTCTATGTTAAGGATCAGATTGAGAATGAATACGGTTCAAAAATAATTGATCAAGGAGTCAAGATCAAAACAACTTTATCTCTTGTAGTCCAACAAACAGTTGAGAAAATCGTTAAGGAAGAGATTGAAAAATTAAAAGGTTATAATGCCACCAATGGTGCTGTTGTTGTCCTCGATTCAAAGACGGGGGAGATTTTAGCTATGGTCGGCTCTTATGATTTTAATGATGAGAAATTTGGGAAATTTAATGTTGCTGAATTAGGCCATCGTCAGCCTGGTTCAACTTTGAAACCCTTCAACTATGGATTAGCTTTTGAAAAGGGTTATACCCCCGCTTCAATATTTATGGATGTCAAGACGACCTTCCCTAATCAAGGCGGTGATGATTATTCTCCGGTCAATTATGACGGCAAATTCAGGGGACCGGTTCAGCTAAGGTTCGCCTTAGGCAATTCTATTAACGTTCCGGCCGTAAAATCTCTATCAATATTAGGTGTCAGAGATTTTTTGACCAAGTTGGATGACCTTGGGATGAATGCCTTTGCCCCAAATAGTGAGAATTTAAAAAGATTTGGCCTGGCACTCACCCTTGGCGGTGGCGAGACTACTCTTCTTGATCTAACTTCTGCCTATTCGGTATTGGCAAGTGGCGGTTTAAAACGGGATGTCAGCTCCATTTCTGATATTACTAATTTTAACGGTAAAAATATTTTTAAAAAGGTTCGCACCCAGGAAAAAAGAGTTTTTTCACCCGAAGTCTCCTTCTTACTTTCTCATATTTTGTCAGATAATAATGCTCGAATGGCGGAGTTTGGACCAAACTCATATCTTAATGTTCCAGGAAAGACGGTCGCTGTCAAAACTGGGACAACTGATGATAAACGGGATAACTGGACTGTCGGATATACAAAATCCCTGACGGTCGGAGTCTGGGTTGGCAATAATGATAATAGTCCGATGAATCCAAAGATTGCCTCAGGCGCAACCGGGGCTTCGCCAATTTGGTATCGGATTATGCGCGAGTTACTTGACCTGCCTGCCGGCAGGCAGGAAAAATATGATGACGGGATAATGGATAAGCCGGATAAAGTCAAAGCTCTGACAATTGATGCCTATTTAGGCGGGCTTCCAAAAGATGGTTATCCTACCAGATCAGAATATTTTATTGAAGGCACTGAGCCAAAAGAAATTTCACCTTGGTATAAAAAATTAAAAATATCAAAGTCAAATGGGAAATTAGCTAATGAAGTAGAAATTAAAAGTGGCAACTATGAGGAAAAGGATTTTATTGTAATTACGGAAAGCGATCCTGTCTCAACCGACGGCAAGAACAGATGGCAAGAGGCAATCAATGCCTGGGCCGGACAACAAGGTGATGACAAATACAAACCTCCAACAGAGACGTCAGATGCCTCTTCTGACTCTGTGGTTGTATCTGTTAAAGAACCTGGCGACCATTCAACGGTTTCCTCTGGTAATTTAAATATAAAAGCCAAGATTGTCTCTTTAGGAAAGATCAAAAACGTTAAGATCAAACTAAATGGGTCGGAAATTAGAAATTGGAACGAAGATAAGAGAGATATCGACGAAACAATCTCGCTGACAGAAGATGGTGTTTACGAACTTCAAGTTATTGCAACTAATGAAAAAGATAAAACCGGAGCTGCTACGCTCAAATTTGGAGTAAATAAGCCCTGGGATTATGTGACGCCAACTCCAATCGAGCCAACAGCCACCCCAACAAGTCCATAGAAAAATGTCAGACTTTATTCAATGCGTCTTTTGCCTCTTCCTCAGTAATATTTTTTTCAGGCGAAGAATAATAAAAACGAAGAGTTAGTTTATTTTTATAAAGAGTGACGACTTCAATATTTTGCAACAGTTTTGATTTTAACGCCTTTTGTTTAATTCCAGCGTAAGTTGTAGGGGCGGTCTTTATGTCCGCCCTTACTTCAAATGTTTTGTCTAATTTAATTATTGCATATGGGTGCAGTGATTTGTATTTTGGCACCAACTGACAGTTATCAATCAATGATTGAAAATCAACTTCGACCATATAATTACCGGATTTTTCAATTATTTCTGGAAGGGGAAAAATATTTTTGTTCTCTTCAAAATTAATATTTAATTCCTTATAAATCGCTTCAATAATTCCTTTCAAATCAGAATAATCAGTATTGACGGCAATCCCGAGGCGATATATTTCTTGTGGTAGGGAACAAATATTTTTGTTTCCTACGGGGATATAAACCTTGGCAATCTCAAATAATCTTAAACCAGGCGCAGAATTGTACTTAGTTTTTCCGGAATTTTCCTTAATATTTTTAAGTAATGAAGGAAGAAGGCTCATCCGCAAATATTCAATATCCTTGGAAAGCGAATTGGAAAGTCTTAAGTGTTTTTTCGGATCAAGATTAAATTCCTTAATTTGGTCTTCAGAAATCATCGAATAATTAATCACTTCGTTTAACCCGAGATGTTTTAAAAATGTCTTGATTCGATTCTGAAAGACGAATAAATTTTCCATCTCTTTCGGTTGCTCGACGTAAACGGCCGGCTGCAACTTAGAGGGAATGTTGTGATATCCGTAAACCCTGGCTACCTCTTCGATAATATCCTCAGGAATATTTATGTCGTTTACTCTCCACGACGGGACGCTGACCTGCAGGGTCAGACCCTCCAGGAGGGTCTGACCCTGTTTCGGCCCATCAGAAACACCAAACCCTAAATTAGTCAATATTGAAACAATTTTTTTCTTGGGGATTTCAATTCCTATTTTCTTCCCAAATAACCCATAACTCATAACTAATAACTTTTTCCCCTGTTTCTTCGGATAAATATCATAAATTTTTGAAGCAATTTTACCCTGAGCATATTTTTCTAATAGTTCCACTCCATAAACCAAGGTTGGCTCAACTCTTTCCGGGTCAAGTCCTTTTTCAAAAAAAGTTGAAGCAATCGTCCTGACTCCCGTTGCCATCGTCGTTCTTCTTATTCTGACCTTATCGTATGTCTGGACAAATACGACAACATTTTTTGTTTTTTCATTAATTGACGAATTAAGCCCTCCCATTATTCCGCAAAGATCGATGAGCCTGCCTGAGCCATCTTCCATTACGATATCTCCTCCTGGGAGGGTGACTTCTTTTTTATCAAGGGTGATGATTTTTTCGCCCTTTTTCGACTCCCTCATAATCATCGTCGCTCCTTTTATCTGGTCGTAATCAAAGGTATGAACCGGTTGTCCAAGAGCAAGCATAAGATAGTTTGAGGTATCAACGACGTTATTGATTGATTTGATTCCACAGGCGACCAATCTTTCTGAAATAAACTTCGGAGAAGGCCCGATTCTTACATTTTCAATAACAATTGCCGTAAATCTCGAACATAATGTTGGATTAATTATTTTTACTTGTAGGGAACAAAGATTTTTGTTCCCTACAATATTTTTAAAATTATATTTTTCCAACGAATTTTCTCTAAATTTTGCCTTCTTCCCAAACATTGGCAAAATCGCCTGCGCTTCCTGAGCCATGCCAATGACAGATGCATAATCAATTCGATTTGAGATAACTTCGATATCAAAGACGTAATCGTCCCCTACTTTCTCAACATTTTCAACTGAAGGTCCGCATAGGGAAAGATACTCTCTAATTTGATCAGGAGTGGCATCCGTATCAAGGTAATCAAGAAGCCAGTTGTGAGTTATTTTGATATTCATTTTTTATATAGGGTCTGACCCTATGCGAGGGTCAGACCTTAACATAGGGTCAGACCCTGTTAAAACTGCTCGAGAAACCTTATATCCCCGCTGTAATAATTTCTAATATCATCGAGCCCATATTTCATCATAATTACGCGTTCTATGCCAAACCCAAATGCCCATCCTGAGTTTGCCGAAGGATCAATACCGCCTTCACGCAAAACATTAGGATGGACCATCCCTGTCCCCCCAAGCTCTAACCAACCGGATTTACAGACGCGGCACTTTTCACCCTTATATTTTCCGATGCCTCCGCAATTATTACAGGAAATATCGACTTCAAATGAGGGTTCGGTAAATTGAAAATGATGTGGTCTCAGTCGGGTCTTCGTCCCTTTTCCAAAATATTTTTCGGCAAAATAATCAAGTGTCCCTCTTAGGTTGACAATGCTAATATCCGAGTCGACACACAGTCCTTCAAATTGATGAAACATCGGTGTATGAGTCGGGTCCCAGTTTGGTCGGTAGCATTTTGAAATATTTATCATCCTTATTGGAGGAGTTTTGACTCTTTTCATTTCCCGATTTTGACCGTTAGATGTATGAGGGGTCAAAACCATTTTTCCTAAATTTGGATGGGCGGGTACATCGATGAAGGATGTTTCAACGTCATCCCGGGCCGGGTGACCGGATGGCATATTTAGTGATTCAAATGCCCCATATTCCCAGTCAACCTCAGGATAAGATACACGGATAAAACCGATCTTTTCAAAGATCTTTGTAATTTCTTCAATCGCGTAGGATACGATATGAATGCTTCCTTTTGGATAAGCTTTTCCCGGCAAAGTCTTGTCAAAAAAAACCTCAGATTTTTCTTTTGAAACAATTAATTTCCTAATTTCTATGTATTTCTTAATTTCAGTTTTTAACAGGTTGACTTTCTGTCCATATTCCCGTTTCTCTTCATTGGGAACATTTTTTATTTCTGAAAGAAGTTTATTAATCTGACCGTTTCGTCCGAGATATTTTATTTCCAATTGAGAAAGTTCGTCTAACGTTTTTGCAGAATTAATTTCCAATTCATATTTCTTTTGATCCATGATAAAGAAAATTATACCTAATTTTTTTCTGTAGTGGAACGATTCATCGTTTAAATTATTACTTCGCTCTTTCGACGATCTTTTTGAAGATTGCTGGATGTTCAACGGCTATCTGAGATAAGATTTTTCTGTCAAGTTCAATTTTATTTACTTTTAGCTTGTTGATAAAAATACTATATTTCATCCCCAACTCTCTAAGACCTGCGTTCATTCTGATTATCCACAATTGTCTAAAATCTCTTTTTTTTGCTTTTCTTCCTTTGAAAGCATATTCTCCGGCGTGCAAGACGGCTTCCTTGGCCTTTTTAAACTGTTTATGCCGAGTCATCCAAAAACCCTTAGCCAGTTTTAATACCTTTTTATGTTTCGCTCTAGTTTTTACTCCCCCCTTGATTCTAACCATACTTTATAAACTTTAT
>PEVZ01000063.1 GCA_002779665.1 Candidatus Roizmanbacteria bacterium CG06_land_8_20_14_3_00_34_14
AAGAAAAACAGAAGTTATTTAGGAAAATAAAAGTTAATCCTGTTGATTTTTAAAACTTGATTTCATGCTCATTATTGGATTAGAAAATACTCTTCTTGTCAAACGATTTTGGGCATCGTAGTAGTGGAATGATTCATCATTCCAAAATAATTCAAAATAATTCAAAATAATTCATTTGACAAAGTTTACAAAGTTTGCTAAATTATAACTATGCAAAATTTACAATCAATTTCTACTAAAGAATTAAGGGATAATTTGGCAGAAATATTAGAAAGAGTGGCTATAGGACAGCAATCATTTGAAGTATATAAATTTGGGACAATTAAGGCAGTCATAAATCCTCCTCAAATAAAAACAAAAGAAAAAAGGAAAGTAATTTATTTTAGAAAGTTGCCAGCTTTTGGTATGTGGAAAGATAGAGATGATATGAAGGATTCTGCCAAATGGGTTAGACAACTTCGAAAAAAAGAGAGTATGCGCTCCTATTCATTATATGCAAAATCAAAATAAATATCTTTTTGACTCAAATGTAATCATCGATTATCTTCGAGGTAATGAGAGAGCGGTAAGTCTTATTGAAAAAACGGAATTGTTAACCATATCAGTTGTTACAGTTGGCGAAGTTTATCAGGGAGTTTTGAATAATAAAGAACTTCAAAGAATTAGAGAGGTTTTAAAAAGCTTTAAGGTTATTAATATTATCGAATCAATTTCGAAAAACGCAGTTAAACTCGTGGAAAACTATCACTTGACTTCAGGTTTATATTTTCTCGATGCTCTTATTGCCGCTACAGCCTTAGAAAACAATCTTACTTTATTAACAAGTAATACAAAACATTTTCTTAAGATAAAGGAAATAAGGGTTGAAAAATGGTAATTACAACTTGGGAGTAGAGAGGCTTGACAAATAAAATATCTTCCATTATCCTGTACACATATGTACAGGATAGACACACTATTAAAGCTAAAAGAAAAGTTATTTCATACCAATGATATGGCTTTATTGTGGGGGATAAATAATAAAAATACCCTTTATACGACGATAAAACGATATGTTCAAAAGGGAATTTTAATCCCTATTCATAAAGGATTTTATTCAACTATTTCCTTGGATCAAATAGATCCGTTTAAGCTGGCCGTCGGTTATCTTCACCGGTTTGCATACGTCAGTTGCGAAACAGTTCTAATCCGCGAAGGAATTATTTTTCAAAAAGAAAATTATTTAACTCTGATTTCCAGTGTTTCTAAAAAATTTACAATATCAAATCGTCCATATTTGGTTCGCCAACTCAAAGATAGTTATCTATATTACGATCGTGGCATAGATAGAATAGATGGTGTGTTGACGGCTAATGTTGAGCGGTCTGTAGCCGATCTGTTATATTTCAATTCTAATTATTACTTTGACAACGAGAAGAAAATTGATTGGAAAGAAGTTAGAGAAATACGAAAAGTTATCAGTTATTAGTTATTGGTTATTAGAAAAACTATGATTTTGCCAAAAAGAGAAGACGTTTATCATAAAGTTCAACTTTTTCGGTTATTAACTGAAATCTTAGATAGTCCGATTGCAAAAGATGTTTATTTTAAAGGTGGCAGTGCCACCACAATGCTTGGTTTTTTAGACCGATTTTCAGTTGATTTAGACTTCGATTTGAAACTGAAAGCTGACAAAAAAGTTATTGATAAAAATTTGAGAAAAATTTTTCAAGAGCTTGATTTAAAAATTAGTCAAAAAAGCAATAGGTCGTTCTTTTACCTTCTTAAATATCCGGCGAAACTATGCTCAAGAAATACAATTAAACTAAGTTTTATTGATACGGCTTTAAAATCAAATACTTACTCTTCTTTTTACCTGGCAGAGATTGACAGGTTTGCCTTTTGTCAGACTTCAGATACGATGTTTGCCAATAAACTTGTTGCCGTGACGGACCGTTATAAAAAACACAAAATGATCGCCGGACGTGATATTTATGATATACATCATTTTTTCTTGTCAGGTTTTAAATATAACGAGGCAGTTATTAAAGAAAGAACGGGTAAACAACCTATTAAATATTTTCAAGATTTGATTAAGTTTATCGATACTAAAGTGACTGATAAAATAGTTAGTGAAGATTTAAGTTTTTTACTGACGCACGAAAAATTTCTGTCGATACGAAAGGTTTTAAAAAGAGAAACTTTGATGTTTTTAAAAGATGAAGTTAAAAGAACCTTAGAATAGTAAGCCCATAATTTCCTTTCTAACGCTCTTCACCAAGTGTGTTGAAAAAAATGTTACACCGTAATATTAGAGTGTAACATCATTTTTTTGTCATCCTCGCAATGATAGGGATAAATTCTTTAATTATGTTATTAAAAAATTTCCGCTTCTGCAGGAATGACATAATACAGATATCCTGACTGCTTGGCTACGGGGTAGCTCATTTACAACACTTATGAGGAGCGACTATTTATTGGATTTTTTAGGCAATTGGCTTCGTGAAGCGTGATTTGTTCTGAAGCATCCATAAGGGCAAATAGTCTTGAATTTAAAAAATTTGATCCAACAATATATGTTGTACTTACAGAAAAACCACAATATTTGCACTTTTGATTAATGGTTTTTATTTCTAGAGTTTTTTCATATTTTTCCATTTTTATATTTTACTTCTTCTTCTTCTTATCAAGGGTATTTGGACGGCACAACAGGCTAATCGATTTCTGTGTCATCCCCGTGTTTTGCCGGCCGTAGCCTTGTGCGAAGACTGGAAGACGGGGATCAAGACTAAAATTACCCATTATTTATCCCTTGACTTTGTATCAGACAGTATATACACTAATAAAGTGAAGATTATTGAAAAGAGTATAGAATTTGAGTGGGACAGGGGAAATATTGACAAAAATTGGTTGAAGCATAGAGTAACCAATAAGGAATCAGAAGAATCGTTTTTTGATAAAAATAAAATAATATATAAAGATATATTTCACTCAAATAAAGAAAAAAGATACATTTTACTCGGAAGAGCAAAAAATTATAAGTTGCTTTATATAGTATTTACTATTAGAAATGAAAAAATAAGAATAATTTCGAGTCGTAAAACTGATAAAAAGGAGGAAAAAATATATGAAAAAAATTCTTAAACTGCCAAAATTTAAAAATGAAGACGAAGAGCGTGATTTTTGGGCAAAGATTGACTTGACTGATTATTTTGATGCAGATGATTTCGAAGAAGTCAGCTTTCCAAATTTAAAACCGACTACCCGTTCAATTTCAATCAGAATTCCGGAATATTTATTGGGACATCTTAAAGAAAAGGCCAATGCTCTGATGATCCCATACCAAAGCCTGATTAAAATATATATTCAAAAGGGGTTGGGGTTTGATAAGTAAAAAAATTCCAGTGATGATGGAGTGAGAGTGAGGAAAACGTACATATTGACAAAATGACACTTTCTGTTAAAATAATTACATATGAACAACATTGTCAATGTTTCTGATTTCAGAAATAATATTTCCGATTATATAAACAGAGTGAGATATAACAAAGACTCTTTTTTATTGAAAAAAGGGAAGTCAATCGTAGCTAAAGTCGTTGTTTATAAAGAGCAGAAAGAACTTTTAACCGAGGATAAAATAAAAAAATACGTCGGTATTCTTAGTGATGGTGAAGCAAAGAACATGAAAAAACACATGAGAAAATTCCGCAAAAACTTTAAGATTATAAAATAAACTTGGGTTATGGGTATATTGATAGACTCGAACATAATTATTGATTTTTTAAATAATCAAGACTCTGCGGTCGACTTCTTTAAAAATAAATCCCAAAATAAGGATCTCTTTATAAGTATTATTTCTTGGGCTGAAGTAGTCTATGGTTTTAGGAAAAATAAATCGCATAAAAAAGTGCAATTATTTAAAGACTTTTTGCAAGAAAATAACATTTTTATTATTTCGATAGATCAAAAAGTAGCTGAAAAATATCTTGATATTAAAATTGACTTGGAAATTAAAAGAATTCCGTTGGATGAATTTGATCTTTTGATAGCCGCAACTGCATTAGCTAATAATTTATCTCTATCAACTAGAAACGTAAAGCATTTTAAAAGAATAAATAATTTAATTTTACTTTAAATTTATGGACTTTAAACACTTTTCTCAAAACGGAAAGATCCTACCAATCGAAAAGGCAGTCATTCCGCTTTCTAATATTGAATATTCTTACGGTTACGGAGTTTATGAAAGTCTGCGGGTAAATAACGGAATGGTCTATTTCATTGATGATCATATTAAAAGATTGATAGAATCGGCAAAAATAATCGGGATAAATCATCTGTTTGATGAAGATTTTGTAAAAAAAAGCATTTTGGATTTGGTTGCGGATTATCAAATAGAAACTTTTAATCTGAAAATACTTTTAATCGGCGGAGCGACGAAAGAAAGAGCTGTCTTAAATATTTTTTGTCTTAATCCATTTTTTCCCGACCGTAAATTGTATCATCAGGGAGCAGAATTTATTACTTACGAATATGAAAGGGCTTTTCCTCACGCAAAAACTTTAAATATGCTACAAAGTTATCTTGCCTACAAAAAAGCCAAGGAATCGGGGTCGTACGATGCTCTTTTGGTCAATCAGAATGGGTATGTCACTGAAGGAACAAGGACGAACTTTTTTTGTATAAAAAGAAAAACAATTTACACTCCTTTTAAAAAAGATATTTTGCTGGGAGTAATGAGAAAAGCAATGCTAAAAGTGGCATTAAGCAACGACTATAAAATAGTTGAAACTAATATAAAACTTGATGATGTTAAATCATATGATGGTGCTTTTGTGACAAGTACTTCTTCAAAAATAATGCCGATAAAATCAATTAATGGAATAGTTTTTAATATTCCTGCTTCATTAAAAGAGTTGATGAGTTTGCTTAATAAATTTTTGGAAATAAATTTCCCATTTGCAATAAAAATTATTTCCTGTATAATTTAATAACCATGAAAATTATAGCGACTCAAAATTTTTATTTTTACTTTGACCCACCTTGCGGTGGTTGTAATTGTTAAAGTAAAAAACAATAAAACGACCCCCGCACAAGCGGGGTTTTTTTTTGGATTTTAAAAAAATATGAAAACAAAACAAAAAATTATCATTGCCGGACCTTGCGCAGCCGAATCAGAAGAGCAGGTCATCAATTGTGCCAAAGAATTAAAAAAAAGAGATATTAAAATCATGCGGGCCAGTCTTTGGAAGCCACGGACCAGTCCTGGGTTTGAGGGGGTGGGAGAAAAAGGAATTGACTGGTTTGCTCAAGTGACAAAAATGGGAATAACAGTTGCCACCGAAGTTTTATTTCCTGATCAAGTTACCCAAGTACTGAAGATTATCAAAAAAAAAGGTAATCCCAATAAAATTCTCTTTTGGATTGGTTCGCGCAATCAGAATCATTATTTGCAAAGGGAAATCGCTCGAAAAATTAAAGATGAAGCACCAAAATCAGTCAAACTATTAATCAAAAACCAACCGTGGCGAGAGGAAAGGCATTGGTTGGGGATAGTTGACCATATTTTTAGTTCCGGTCTGGCTAAAGAAAGAATTATTCTCAATCATAGGGGATTTTCGCCGAAAGGAGAAAACCCTTTTGGACTTCGTAATTTACCTGATTTTGAAATGGCAATGAAAGTAAAAAACTTAACTGGATTGCCAATGATTATTGACCCTTCTCATATTGGTGGAACTGTGGAAAATGTATTTTTAATCATGGAAAAAGCCAAACAATACAATTTTGATGGAGCAATGATTGAAGTTCATCCAGAACCAAAAATAGCAAAGTCAGATGCAAAGCAACAGTTAACATTTAAGGAATTAGATAAAATTTTAAAAATAGTTAAATAATATGGGGAAAATAATAATTGGAAAAAAATTGTTAGAAAAAATCAATATTTTGTTTGATTTTTCAAGATTTTCAAAAATCGCCGTCTTAACTGACGAGAATATTCCTAAATCATTTATTGATAAAATCGAAAAATCATTCAATAAAAAACTTATAAAAATAATTATTTCGGCTGGAGAAAAAGAAAAGAACATTGAAACTGTCAAAAAAATTTGGGAAAAAATGTTTGATGAAGGTCTTGATCGTCGGTCACTACTAATTAATTTAGGTGGGGGAGTGGTTTGTGATATGGGTGGATTTGCCGCCGGAACATTTATGCGTGGTATTGATTTTTTAAATATTCCCACGACTTTACTTTCACAAGTTGATGCCGGGATTGGCGGAAAAACCGGAATTGATTTTATTGATATAAAAAACGGAATAGGGATTTTTAAAGAGCCGATTGGAACAGTGATAGATGTTGAGACGTTGAAAACTTTACCAAAAAGAGAATTTATTTCAGCATTTGGAGAAATTATCAAACATGGAGTTATTTCCGGACGTGAATATTTTGACTTTGTTACTTCAAAAAAACCGAAAGAATTTGATCAAAACGAACTGATTAAAATAATTAAAGGGTCTGTGAATATCAAATCAAATATTGTCAAAAAAGATCCGAAAGAGGAAGGACTTCGAAAAGTTCTTAATTTTAGCCACACGATCGGGCACGCAATTGAGTCCTTGAGTTGGAGGACGGGCAAACCATTACTTCACGGCGAAGCGGTCGCGGTAGGTATGATCGTAGAGAGTCATTTAGCCTTTCTTTGCCATCCGATTCTGACCTCCGAGGTCAGAATAAGCTTGGCAGGACAAATTAAAAAAGCTGTCGTGAACGCAGGTTTGCCGACGAAAATTAGTAACATTAAATCGGAAGATATTTTGAAAAAAATTTTATCTGACAAAAAAAATTTTTCAGGAAAAATCAATTGGAGTTTACCGAAAAGAATTGGAAGAGTTAACGTAAATGTTAAAGTTCCAAACGAATTAGTAGTTAAAGCAATTAAATCAATAATATGAAAATTTTAGTGATAAATGGACCAAATTTGAACATATTGGGAAAAAGGGACCCACAAAAATACGGGACGGTTACTCTATTGGAAATAAATGAATCGTTAAAAAAGATAGCCTGTGAATTAGATTGCCAATTGGAATTTTTTCAATCAAATCACGAAGGGGCAATTATTGATTTTTTACAGAAAGAGTCATCGCAAGAGGCTGATGGAGTTTTGGTAAATCCTGGAGCTTTGATCCGTTATGCCTTTTGTTTTCGCCAGGCATTAGTCGATTTGGATAAACCGGTCATGGAAATTCATATGTCAGATATTAATAAAACCGGAGTCAATAAAAAAATTAACGTTTTAGAGGATATTAGAATAGGTCAAATAACCGGATTAAAAGAAGGAAGTTATTTTGAAGGATTAAAGCAATTAATAAATTTTATTAAAAATAGAGTATGAGATTTTTAAAAGTCAAAAAAAGTCAAAATTTAACTGGCACAATTTCCATGCCAGCCTCAAAAACCCATTCATTTCGGGCGTTGGTTTTGGGCGCATTAGCTGATGGAACTTCAGTAATCAGAGAGCCAAAATTGAGTCCCGATTGGGATGAAGGGGTCAAAGCGATGAAAATGTACGGTGCAAAAATCGAAGAAATAGAAAAAAATGTTTTTCAGATTAAAGGTGTGGCAGGAAAGCTACAAACACCGGAAGATGTGATTAATGTTAATAATTCCGGAACGATGTTGGCTTTTATTGTTGGGATCGCTGCCGCTTGCGAAGGATGGTCGATCATTACCGGTGATGAATCAATCCGTACTTTAAGGAAAGTATCAAAGAATTTATTTAAGCCTTTTGAAGAGCTGGGTGTCAAAATTATTTCCACCAAAAATGATGGAATGGCGCCTTTGATAATAAGGGGCAAAGTCAATGGAGGAGTCGCTCATATGGATGGCACAGGTTGTCAGCCGGTTTTCAGCGTTCTCATCGCTTCGGCGCTGTCTGAAAAACCGGTTGAAATCTTTGTTGATAACCCTGGAGAAACGGCTTATATAGATTTGTTGCTATTTTGGTTTGATAAAGTTGGACTAAAGTACAAAAATGACCAACACAAACATTATTCTTTTCCTGGTAATAAGCCACCCAAGTCGTTTGATGCTAAAATTCCTTTTGAGTGGTCGGCACAAGGCTACCCGCTATTGTCAGCGATCATCACTGAGAATTCGGAAATAAAAGTTGAAGGAATGGATTTGAAAGATCCATACGGAGATAAACAAGTAATTGATATTTTGCAAAAAATGGGAGCGCACTTAACCATTGAAGGAAATTGTTTGACAGCCCATTCGAGTCAATTACATGGAATAGAAATTGATATGAATAAGTTACCTGATCAAGTGCCGACGATTGCCGTAGCTGCTTGTTTTGCCCGTGGAAAAACGGTTATTAAAAATGCTTTGACAGCCCGTTGGAAAGAGTGTGACCGGATAACCGCCGTCTGTACAGAATTAAAAAAAATGGGAGCAAAAATAACGGAAAAAGAAGATGGACTAATTATTCATCAGGACGGTAGTTGGAAATTAAAAGGAGCCAAGGTTAATGGTTATTATGATCATCGAATGGTGATGGTTTTTGCCGTCGCCGGTTTGGCCAGTGAAGGAGAAACGATTATTTCCGACGCCCAAATGGTAGAGAAATCATTTGATAGTTATATTCCGGAAATGAAAAGAGCCGGAGCAAATTATGAATTGATTGAAAAATAAATATGAAAAACATTATTTTAATCGGTATGAAAGCCTGTGGAAAAAGTACGGTCGGTAAAATTTTGGCACAAAAATTGGGAATAGATTTTGTTGAACTTGATATCGAAATCGAGAAAGCTCATTTATTGTCCAAGAAAGAAAGTTTAAACTTTCGGGAAATATTTAAAAAACATGGATCGGTTTATTTCCGTCAGTTAGAATCAAAAGTTTTAAAAGATATTTTCAAAGAAAAAAAGATAAAAGAGTTTGTTTTAAGCTGTGGTGGAGGAACTCCGCTTAACGAAAATAATCAAGAAACTATCAAAAGCATAGGCGAAGTAATATTTTTGGATGCTGATAAAAAAGTTTTATTGCCGCGAATTATAAAACACGGAATCCCGGCGTTTTTTCCATTCCAAAATGATCCGGAAAAATCACTTGACGAACTTTTAGAAAAAAGAAAACCTATTTATGAAAAAGTAGCTGACAAAACAATTTCTTTTACAAAAGAAACTCCCCAACAATTGATGGAGAGGATTATAAATTTTTTTTCGCGTCATTCCCGTGAAGACGGGAATCCAGACGATTAACATTATGAAAATAAATGGAGAAACAAAATTGATCGGTTTTTTCGGATCAACTTTTAGAACAAGCAAAATGTATGTAATGTACAATTCAGTTTTTGAAAATTTAAGACTTAATTATGTCTATGTTCCTTTTGTGGTTGAAGATGTAAAAAAAGGAGTCGAGGCGATGAGAAATCTTGGTATTCATGCCGTTGGAGTAACCATTCCATATAAAGTGAGTATTGTTAAGTATCTGGATGAACTTGATGCGGACGCAAAAAAAATCGGTGCGGTTAATGCGGTAATTAATGTTAATGGAAAATTAATTGGCAGTAATACCGACGGCCATGGAGGAGTAAGAGCTCTTAAAGAAAAAACTGTTATTAAAGGAAAAAAAGTGATTTTACTTGGTGCTGGTGGAGCAGCCAGAGCATTAGCTTTTGCTGTCAAAGATGAAAGTGGAGAGTTGACAATATTAAATCGAACCGTCGATGAAGCTGAACAGTTAGCAAAAGCAGTCGGTTGTAAGTTTGATGGATTGGAAAAAATATTAGATTTAATACCAACTACGAATATTTTAATAAATAGCACGTCTGTTGGTATGGCGCCTGAAATCAATCAATCTCTTGTTAACGAAAAACTTTTGCATAAAGGATTAACTGTAATGGATATTGTCAGTAATCCAAGAGAAACAAAACTATTAAGAGAAGCTAAGAAAGCTGGCTGTCAGATTGTTTTTGCTGATAGGATGTTGCTTTGGCAAGGCGTCTTGAAGTTTGAACTGTATACTGGAACTAAACCACCAATAAAAATTATGGAAAAACAATTACAAATTACTAATCTATAAATAAAAGCTTGATATCAAATTTTTTATCGGAAAACAACAAACCGAAAAAAATTCAATATCTTCGCTTTTTATAAATCCTATGGCGGGCAATACATTCGGAAAATTGTTTCAAGTGACGACTTTCGGCGAATCCCATGGCGGGGCAGTTGGTTGTGTGGTTGACGGTTGTCCTCCGGGGTTAGAAATTTCAACAGAAGATATTCAAAAGGATCTGGATCGAAGGAAACCCGGGCAAAGCAAAATTACAAGCCCTCGTCAGGAAGAGGACAAAATCATAATTCTATCAGGTGTATTTGAAGGAAAGACAACTGGTACTCCGATTATGATGATGGCAAAAAATAAAAATGCCAGACCGGAAGACTATGAAAAGTTAAAAAACATTTTTCGACCGGGCCATGCTGATTTTACTTTCCAAAAAAAATTTGGGATCCGTGACTGGCGGGGAAGCGGTCGTTCTTCAGCTAGAGAAACCTTAGCACGGGTGGCTGCTGGTGCAATAGCCAAAAAATTCTTGAACGAAAAATTAGAAATGGAATTTATTGCATCTATCGAGGAAGTTGCCGGAGTAAAAATAAAATCGAATGAGGAAACGATAAAAATAATTGAAACCGCAAAAAAAGATGGGGATTCGGTTGGTGGGGTTATCAAAGGAGTGATTAAAAACGTTCCAATCGGTCTGGGTGAGCCGGTTTTTGATAAGTTATCCGCCGATTTAGGGAAAGCAATGTTGTCAATTCCGGCCGTTAAGGGATTTGAGATTGGATCAGGATTTGCAGGAGCTAAAATGAGAGGGAGCGAGCATAACGATTCGTTCTTTACTGATGAAAAAGGCAGAATTAGAACTAAAACGAATTTTTCCGGGGGAATTCAGGGTGGGATTTCCAACGGAGAAGATATTTATTTCCGGGTGGCTTTTAAACCGGTGTCAACGATTAGAAAAGAACAGGATACGGTTAATTTAAAAGGTCAAAATGTGAAGATAGAAGCAACAGGAAGGCACGATCCTTGTGTTTTACCAAGAGCGGTTCCGATCATAGAGGCAATG
>PEVZ01000005.1 GCA_002779665.1 Candidatus Roizmanbacteria bacterium CG06_land_8_20_14_3_00_34_14
CTCGACAACATAATTTAAAAAACATTAACGCCGATATTCCTAAAAATAAATTTGTTGTTGTCACCGGAATTTCCGGATCAGGAAAGTCTTCGCTGGCTTTTGACACAATCTACGCCGAAGGGCAGAGGCGTTATGTTGAATCTCTCTCTGCCTATGCCCGTCAGTTTTTAGGAATAATGGATAAACCCGATGTTGATTTAATTGAAGGCCTATCTCCTGCTATATCAATCGACCAAAAAACGACTTCTCATAATCCTCGGTCAACCGTTGGAACAATCACTGAGATTTATGATTATTTTCGTTTACTTTTTGCCAAAGTTGCTCATCCTCACTGTCCAAATTGTGGACGGGAAATCAGTAAAATGTCAGTCGATGAGATTGTTTCCCGGGTAATGAAAGAGATAGAAAATAAAACTTTAGTTGACAAAATTAAGCCCCATAAATTTTTAATAATTTCTCCGATCGTCAGAAATAAAAAAGGTGAGTTTCGGGACCTTTTTGATAATCTCCGTTCAAAAGGATTGACTCAAATTATTGTCGATGGGAAGACTTTTAGTCTCGATGAAGAGATTGATTTGATTAAAACCAATAAACATAGAATAGAGACAATCATTGATACGATTTCTTTTGGTCATAAAGAAATGAAAAATAAAATTTTTGTAGAAACTCTAAGGTCTCGATTAGTAACTGCCATAGAACAATCTTTAAAGCTTTCAGACGGCCTTGTAATTATTAAATCGGGCGAGACCGAACATCTTTATTCAGAAACATTTTCTTGTCCTATTTGTAATATTTCTTTGCCAGAAATAGAACCACGGATGTTTTCCTTTAATTCCCCTCTTGGAGCTTGTGAAAATTGCCGGGGACTGGGAACGATTTTTGCCGTTGACCGAGATTTAATTTTAAATAAAAATCTTTCACTTCTTGAAGGAGGAATTCTTCCTTTTAATAAACTTTTTTTTCATGAGACTTGGTATGTCCGTTTAATTAAACAAGTATGTCTGGAAGAGGGGATAAACATGAATATTCAAATAAACAAATTAACAAATAAACAAATAGATATTTTATTAAAAGGAACAAATAAGATTTATAGGGTTGACGGAGTCAATCGCTTTGGTCGAGCGACGACTATTAGTGAAAAATTTACCGGAATTATTGCCGAATTAGAACGTAGATATATTGAAACTCAAGGTGATTATTCAGCGATGGAAATTCAAAAATATATGAGGGAGGAAACCTGCCCAAAATGTCAAGGACTTCGTTTAAAACCGGAAATTTTGGCAATTACAATTGATAAAAAAAATATCACCCAAATTTCTGATTTATCGATTGATCATTTAACTGATTATTTTAAAGAAAAGTTGGAATTAATTTTATCACCTTATGAAAATCAAATTGCCAAACCGATTACAAAAGAAATTTTAACCAGGTTAAATTTTCTAAACAGCGTTGGTTTGTCATACCTCACTATTAGTCGAAGGTCAGGAACCTTGTCCGGCGGAGAGCTACAAAGAATTAGATTAGCCTCTCAAATCGGAAGTGGATTGACCGGAGTTCTATATGTCTTAGATGAACCGTCGATTGGACTTCACCCAAAGGATGTATCAGCTTTGATTTTGACATTAAAAAATCTTCGGGATTTAGGGAATAGTTTAATTGTCGTTGAACACGATCGGGAGACAATTGAGGCAGCCGATTATTTAGTTGAGTTAGGGGAAAAAGCCGGAAAGAATGGCGGAAAAATTATTTTTAGTGGAAAGATTTCAGAGATGAAAAAGACAAAAGCATCTTTGACCGGGCAGTATTTGAATGGAGAAAAATCAATTAGCATAAGGAACAAAAATATTTGTTCCCTAAAAAAAAACCATGGTGAATTGATTTTTTCTGGTATTACTCATAATAATTTGAAAAATATTAACGTAAGAATTCCTTTAGGTAATCTAATAGGAGTTACCGGCGTTTCCGGTTCAGGAAAATCTTCCTTGATCATAGAGACCATTTATCCAGCTTTAAAATATTATTTAGATGGGTATTTTCACGATAAAATTGGTGAATTCAAAAAAATTGAAGGCTATCAATATCTTGATCGGGTTCATATGGTTGATCAGTCTCCAATAGGTCGAACTCCACGGAGTAATCCGGCCACTTATATTGGTTTTTTTGATGAAATCAGAGAGATATTTGCCTCAACAGTTGACGCCCGCGAACGCGGATTTGAAAAAGGTAGATTTTCATTTAATATCAAGGGAGGACGTTGTGAAAAGTGTCAGGGAGCCGGCGTTTTAAAAATTGAAATGCAGTTTTTAGCTGATGTTTATGTAATCTGTGATGTCTGTCAGGGAAACCGATATAATAAGGAAACCCTTGAAGTGAAATATAAGGACAAAAATATTTATGAAATTTTGAGAATGACTGTCGATGAAGCTTTAACTTTTTTTAATAATCATTATAAGGTATTTTCCAAATTAAGTTTTTTACAAAAAACCGGTTTAGGATATCTTGAATTAGGACAGCCTGCCCCAACCTTATCAGGGGGAGAAGCACAACGACTTAAATTAGCTAATGAATTATCCCGTCGTGATACCGGAAGAACTATTTATATTTTAGACGAACCAACCACGGGTTTACATTTCTATGATATAGAAAAATTACTTCATACAATTACTGAATTAGTTGAACGGGGTAATACGGTGATTGTTATTGAACATAATCTTGACGTTATCAAAAGCTGTCAATATATAATTGATTTAGGACCAGACGGGGGAGATAAAGGAGGTAAAGTTATTTATCAGGGAGAAATTGACGGCATAATTAAGGTAAAATCTTCTTATACGGGGGAATATTTGAGAAAAATGACAATTAATAAATAAATATATTGATTAAATCTGTCATTCCCGCGAAGGCGGGAATCCAGACTAAAATTACCAAATAAAAATGAAATTGATAGACTGGATCTCCTCCTACGAGGGGATGACATTGTTTGTAGGAAAATTTGTCAAATATTTTTTTCTTCTTCTTCTATCATTTATTATCTATCATCTATCATCTAATGTTGTTCTTGCTTCTGACTTCAAAACTGACTATCAAGTCGAATATAATCTCTCAGAATCACAGAATAACTTAAACTCTCAAGTAAATTTTAAAATTAAAATTATTAATTTAAAAAGTGAAGTGTTTGTCAGTAAATTCGCTATCAGTATTCCTAATACTTTTTCGATTGCTAATCTTAAAGCCTCTGATGACAACGGATATATTACACCAAAAGTGACAACAGACGAAGAAAAAACTAAAATCGAACTGGAATTTTCAAATCCAGCGGTTGGAAAAGATTCTGTTAATACCTTTTTTTTGAATTTTGATCAGTCAAATTTATTTAAAGTAAATGGTAAGGTCTGGGAGGTGATCTTGCCGGTTATAGAAAATAAGCAAGATGAATCATATGCGGTGACGGTCAATTTACCGCAGACAACTAATAAAAAAATTTCCATTTCAAAACCAAAGCCTGATTTGGTGACCGGGAATAAAATAATTTGGAATAATCCAAATACAAAAACAATTTATGCTGTTTTTGGGGACGTCCAAGTTTATCAATCAGAATTAACCTATCATTTAAAAAACGACCAAATATACCCAATTTTTACGGAAGTGGCTTTCCCACCCGAAACCGCCAGTCAAAAAATATTTATCCAATCAATTAGCCCCGCCCCGGAATCAACCCGTATAGATGAGGATAGTAATTATTTAGGAAAATATTTTCTTAAACCGCTTGAGACAAAAACAATTGTTTATAAAAGTCAAATTGAAGTTTATTCAAAAACAAGAGATGATTCGACATTATATTTTAGAAATATTATCAATCAACAAAAAAATTATCTTTTGACAGCGAAAAAATATTGGCAACTTGATAAATTAGATTTGATAAAGAATATAGAAAGCCCAAAAGAAATATATGATTTCGTGACCAATCGACTTAAATATAATTACAATAAAATTAATTCTGATAATAAACGACTTGGGGCGGATTTAGTGATGTCTAATCCTGACCAAGCCGTCTGCCTTGAATTTTCAGATCTTTTTATCGCGATTGCAAGGGAGAAAGGAATATATTCGCGTGAAGTTGAAGGTTACGGTTTTTCTTTAGACCCAAAACTTCAACCTCTATCCTTATCTTCTGATATTTTGCATGCCTGGCCGGAATATTTTGATACAAAAACTGAAAACTGGGTTGCCATTGATCCGACTTGGGAAAATACATCAGGAATAAATTATTTTGATTCTTTTGATTTGAATCATATTGTTTTTGTCATTCGCGGAAAAAATTCCGATTATCCTTATGCGGCCGGAATGTATAAGATTGAAAACTCACACGATATTCTTATTAAACCAGCTACAAGTCAACCAGTGGAGAAAAAAGAGATATTATTAGAAGGTTTGGATTTTCCAACCACAATTTCCGACAAAAAATCTTATCAGGGAAAATTTACCTTAAAAAATGTTGGTAACAGTTATCTTTGGGGTTTACCGGTCAATTTAGAAGTTAAAAATATTATTCTTAAAAAAGATAAATTTATTATTCCGGTTTTGGCACCATTCGAAAAAAAAGAAATTATTTTTGATTATTTAGCTAAAGAGAAAAATAAAAAGGAAAAAGGTGAATTAAATATTATAGTTTTAAAAAAACAGCTTCTAAACCAAAACATTATTATTATTCCGGAGGTCTATACTTTATTGATAAAAATTTTTACGGTTGTTTTTGGTTTTTCAGTCTTATTTTTAATTTACAGGGCTATTATAAATATAAGACGAAATGATCACTAAAAGTCAAATAGACAATCTGCCCAGTACAATCGGCATCTACTTTTTTAAAAATGATAAGGTAATAAATTACATTGGTAAATCTGTCAATATTAAATCGAGAGTATCTTCTCATCTTGAGAATGCTAAATTAGATAATAAGGAAAAATTAATAATTAAAAATTCAAATATCGTCGAAGCAGTTGCGACGGAATCGGAATTTAAGGCCTTAATTCTTGAAGCAAAATTGATTAGAGAGCTTCAACCTAAATACAATTCAATCTGGAAGGATGACAAAAGCCCTCTTTATATCAAAATAACAGTCAAAGAAGAATTTCCAAAAATAATAATTACCCGTAAGCCTTCGGATGGATCGTTATACTTCGGACCATTCTCATCGGTCAGAATGGTTGAAAAAATTATTAATGATATTAGACGGATCATTCCTTTTTGTACTCAAAAAAAATTAAGTAATAAAGCCTGTTTCTACTCAAAAATTGGTCTATGCAATCCTTGTCCAAATGAAATAAAAAATATTGAACAAAAAAAACAATACAAAAAAAATATCAGACAAGTCATTTCTATTTTAAACGGTAACATAAAAATTATTGTCAGGGATTTGAGTCAACAGTTAAATGTACTAATAAAAGATAATCAATATGAACAGGCGATTGTCATTCGCAATAAAATGTTTAGGTTTAATCGGTTGTTAAGTTTAAAAGACGATTCTGATTTCTCTTTCAAAGATAACGAAAAGAAAATTCGCGAAATGTTTCTTTTTCTCAAAAAATATTTTCCGCAATTGAAAAAATTAGAACGAATCGAGACATATGATATTAGCAATTTGGGATTAAAACAGGCGGTCGGATCGATGGTGGTAATGAATAATGGTCAGATTGATAAAAAAGAATATCGTAAATTTAAAATTAAGCAATTAGGCCTGAGTTCGGATTTTGATCGATTAAAAGAGGTTATGAGCCGGAGGCTTCAGCAAAAATGGCCATTACCTGATTTGATGATTATCGATGGGGGCAAACCACAAATTAAGGCAATTTTGAAAATTCTTGATTCTAATAAAGTATCTATACCTTTGCTAGGAATTGCAAAAAATCCGGATAGAGTGATTGCGGGGATTGCGGGATATCCAAATTTATTTTTGAAAAATGACAGTGATATTTTAAACATTATCAGGCTTTTGAGAGACGAATCGCATCGCTTTGCCCGCAAATATCATCTTTTTTTAAGAAATAAGTATTTTCTAATCCAATAATGAGCATGAAATCAAGTTTTAAAAATCAACAGGATTAACTTTTATTTTCCTAAATAACTTCTGTTTTTC
>PEVZ01000027.1:0-11327 GCA_002779665.1 Candidatus Roizmanbacteria bacterium CG06_land_8_20_14_3_00_34_14
CTCTTTTCAGGTTTGGCCGGAGGAAGTTTTTTGAGGAAAGCAGGTAGGAGTGGAAAATAAACTACTATCCGAATCCCGGTATCTTTAATATTCCTGAAGCTATAAATTTAACTATAAACACTGAGCCAAGTGTAAAAATCAAACCGGCGATGGCTCCATAGACAACCCTTTTCCCATAATTTAATTTTTCAGGCTCCTCTTGAGAAGTCGCAATAACAAATGAGCCATAAAGTAGATAAAGAAAAGCTATCCCGCCAGCCATAGCAAATATAATATTTAATAGAGATTGAATAACTCCACCAGCCGATCCTTGATCTGAAAAGGCACCATTTCCACTACCTAAACATCCTAAAAATGTATATTGCTTTCCAGGAGCCGGTGCTATTGCTGTATTGGTTTCAGGGTCAATCACCAAGCTTTCCATGGTTGAAGGATCAGATGATATATCAGGGTAAAGGCATTTCTGGCAAGCCGACCAGCTTTGAGGGAGTGGATTGGGTGGGCAATATCCACAGAAGTCACAGGCCGCGTAACGGGGATCAGTTACAACCGTTGGAGACTGTGCAAAAGTATTGGCGGTTATAATTTTTATAAAAGTTATAAAAATTATAAATAGTATAAATTTTTTCACATTTTTAGTATAGCAAAAACACTATAATGATTGTATGAAGAAGTTTTTTTTAAAAGCATTGCTATTGATAATATTTTTGTTATTTTTTTTATCGGTAAGAGCAGATGAAATAGATGATATTAACAATGCGATTAATTCATTAAAAAAAGATTTGTCGAGTAAAGAGGTGAATTATCAAAGTTTGAATACAAAATTAAAAGAAATAAAAAATAAAATTGGAACTTTAGAGCAAGAAATAGGCAAAAAAGAAGTTGAGGTTAAAAAAGGAGAACAGGCGCTTACCTATCAAAAAGAACTTCTTAATGAAAGGGCTAAGTCTTATTATAAAAATGTCAACAAAAATTCAACTCTTTTTTTGAGTGTTCTGGTCGCTGATGATTTGTCGACTTCTCTAAGAAAAATTTTTTACCAAAAATCGATAGTTGATGAAGATAAGAAGATGATTATTAAAATTGTTTTGTATGTCAAAAATCTTGAAGAAATAAAAAAAAACTTAGTAATAGAAAAATTTGGATTGGCAGGATTAAAAGCAGAGGTTGATAAGCAATCTCAAATTGTAGCCGGGCAAATAAGCCAAACAAAAACGCAGATTACTGAATTAACGGTAAAACAACAACAATTAGTTGCAGCGAAACAATCGGCGTTAGCGAGCGCTGCTGGTAGGTCGGCAGATACACAAACATCGGGAGGAGCTTGTGGGGCAACACAAATTCCCTATCCATCAACAATACGAGTTAAATTTCCAGATGGTCATATCGAAGCTATGTCTTTTGAGGATCAGTATTTAAAAGGGCTTGGAGAAATGCCTCGTGCATGGTCAAGTGTTAATAATTATCAAGAAGCATTCAAGTCGCAAGTAGTCGCCGCAAGATCATACGCTCTTTTTAAAATGGTTAGAAGTTCATGTAGGGATTTTGATGTTTTTTCAACAACTGCTGACCAAGTTTATTCTGGTAATACAGGCGATGGGAATTGGAATAATACGGTTAACGATACCAAAGGTCAGTTTTTACAAAATGGTGGGAACGTCATAATAGCCTATTACTCTGGTAATTCTGGAGGGCATACACTTTCACCCAACGAGGCATGGAACGGCGGTGGTGATTATCCATCTGGTGTTAATGATATGGGTGGAGACGGAAAAGCAAATGGAGATTTGGATGCTCGATGTATTGGCACGCTTCGTTGGGAATATCACTACAATATTGGAAGAGACGGAAAAATTCAATACAATGACACTTGTGGTGGAGATATAAGTAATAATAATTCTCCTATGACCAACGAAGAGGTCGAGGATATTGTTGATGCAACAACATGGGCAATAAGAAACGGAAGTGTTCCAGACAAATCTCACGATCAAATAAAAGGTGAAATTGGGGGTGATGTTGTTGGCTCAATACAATCAATATCTGCATCTATTGCAGATGACAAATATACAAATAATGTTCATGTAGTTGGGTCAAATAGAACAATTGACTTTTCTGGAAAAGATGCACAAACATTCAGATTAGTTTTTAATATCCGTTCTCCCGGTAACTTCTTAATTTTATCAACAGCTTACGGAGTGCAATATGTTAAGTTTGATATTTTAAGCTCATCAGACGCTCATGGAACGCAGGGGCAGGGTTGGTATTTTTATACATATGGATACGGGCATAGAATAGGATTAGATCAAGAAGGTGCTTTGGGTATGGCCTCACAAGGAAAAAATTATACAGAAATTCTTTCTCATTATTATCAAGGATCATCTTTGACGTCAAAAGACTATTCTGGACAAGTTCAATAAAAGATGTAGTATGCTGTTATCCCCGTGAAGACGGGGATCCAATCTATAATTGATCAACATATTCAATAATATTTGGTCATTCCCGACCTAATCGGGAATCTATATAATTACACTATATGTTTGATAAAACATATTGCGTTTATATTCTGTCTTCTCAAAAGAATGGTACTCTCTATATTGGGGTAACTGATAATTTAAGGCGACGTGTATGGGAGCATAAAAATAAAAAAGTAGATGGATTTACAAAAAAATATGAAATTCATCATTTGGTTTACTTTGAACAATATAATAATCCAGAATCAGCCATTGATAGAGAAAAGCAAATAAAGAAATGGAATAGGGCATGGAAAATAGAATTGATTGAGAAAAAGAATCAGGAATGGAAGGATCTTTATCAAGATATTTTATAAGGAATAATTTATATAGATTCCCGTTTTCACGGGAATGACAATACCGCCGGAGCCTGCCCTCGACTCCGATCGGGGGCGGGAATGACATATTATCGGTAAATTTTTATTTTAAAGTTTAGTCCTTATTTAACATTGAAAAGAGATAATGATATAAAGTATTATATAAGTAAGTTGTAATAAATATGATCCTTCGACTAACGCTCAGGATCATATTGAGCGAAGTCGAAATATGAAAAAAATTCTAATAATGATTCTTTTAGCTTTAGGTGTTTTGATAATTCCAAATTCTGTTTTGGCGACGGCTTTTGATTTAATTGCTCCCACTGAACAGTTAGTGAGAGGTCAAGATGTAAAATTTACAATCAATATTGATACGGAAGGAAAATCTTTATCTTCAACGTCGGTTGGAATGACATATGAAACTCAATATCTGGAATATATCTCGACTACCCCAGGCAATACTTTTACCACTGTTTCGGCCGATGTCCAAGACGTAGGTAAACTTTTAATTACAGGATCCTCAACTACACCTTATTCCGGATCAGGTACATTTGCCTATGTAACTTTTAAACTGATTGCAACGTCATCTGGATCAACTCAGCTTTGCGCGCTTTTTAGTCCGTCAACTCCAACCGCCACCCCAGGTCCAACCGCTACTCCAGGTCCAAGTCCAACTCCAGGCGGTCCAACCAGTCCCCCAGTCCCAACGTCTTTACCAAAGACAGGTGAAAGTGGTTCGACTGTTCAGGGGGCTATATTAGCTTCACTTTTTTTTGTAGCTGCTGGCGTAGGCCTTTTTGTTTTTAAAAAAACATGAACAGATTTAATTGGGCAAAAAATATATTGGTTATTTTCACAAGCTTTTTTTTGTTAGCAGGCTTGAGTCCTGTTTTTGCCCAAACAACTCCCATTCCGACGGAAACCCCTCCCTTACTATGTCCAAATAAATCTGGCCAAAGAGGTGTTTGTTCTGCTGAACTTGACGCTATCTATCAGGAGCAAGGTAAAGGAGAAGAATGCACGGCAGATTATGAAAAATTTAAATCAGACCCGGCTAAATATCATATTTGGATAGAAGATAGCGAAGTCACAACACAGGGAAAATCTAACGATCGGGCCCGCCAATTCATTTATTGGGTAACGACTCATGCAGCTAATGACAATCACCCTATTTTAACAAAGATCTGGGGAACTGCTAGAAACTTAAGTTATTTTTTTGTTGTTTTAACGGCAGCTCTTTTAGGTTTGGGAATTATCATTGGTCAACGAACAAATTTTGAAACCGGAATTAAGCTTTGGCCAGCAATTTCTAAAATATTAGTATCAATTCTCTATATTGCCTTTTCTGCCACTATTGTCATAACCATTGTTCAACTTTCGGAAGTAATGATGAAATTTTTTATTGAAAACTTGGGAGGAGGAGACCTTTTTAATATTTATTTTTCCGGTATCAGCAACGAGAAAAATTATGTTAATTTTATCGGCTGCCGTGATCTAAATATTCGCGTTCAAGAAGCTGTAAAAACAGAAATGTTTTTACTAAAATTAACAAACATAAGTTATTATTTTATGGGAGGAATGTTGTTGCTCCGAAAAATCATTTTATGGTTTCTCCTTTTTGTCTCTCCATTTTTAGCAATTTTATTATCTTTTGCTTTTATTAAAAATGTTGGAATGATTTGGATAGGGGTATTTTTTCAATGGATTTTTTATGGTCCGTTATTAGCACTCTTCTTAGGAGGAATGGCGTCGATTTGGAAATATGGAATTCCCTTTATTTTTGATTTTTCTAGAGTTGACACAGTTGCTGGCTATGTTTATCCATCGGCAATAAGCATACTGTATGGTGGACCAGCACAACAACTATCAATGACGAACAATGGAAACTACATTGATACATTTGTTGAATATATTATTACTTTGATAATGCTTTGGGCGGTAACATTCTTTCCTTGGTGGTTACTTCGCATATATAGAGATTATTGTTGTGAAGGAATTAATGCCATGAAAAATATAATGTTATCCAACTTAAATCCCGGACATCCGAATGGGCCTCCACCTCCGCCTTCACCAACCCCGATTCCAATCAATATCAACTCAAATGTTGGAGTAGAGATGAAAATCCCAAGAGAAACAGGAGCAACGGTTAAAACAAGAATAGAAACGATAGAGGAAATAAAAAGAGCAAAAACAGAAGATATCAGTAGGTCTCTGAATATTAAGGCGACCAATCTTACTGATATTGCCCATTTTGAAACTAACAAAACCCTTAATGAAACTACCAATAAAAATATTAATTATTTAAAAAATCCAATTCAGGCCTCAACTCCAGCTGAAAGACAAAAATACATGAATATTAGGAGCGAACTTTCATCCCGGGCAGCTAAGTCAGATTTTGCTGCCCGTCAAGTAATAAATGTTTTTACAGCTACAAAAACAGAGCAATCCCATATTAGACAAAATATTATTACTTCCCTACCAAAAATGGTTCCGGTTACTCAAGTAGTTTCATTTAAGGTCAAAATATCTCCGGAAAAAACTCAACAAATATCGCGTGCTATTACAAATACAGTTATTAACAATAAAACTACTATTGATATTATTTCACAAAAAAGTGGCGTTGGACCTGAAAAAACAACCCAAGTTCTTAATTCTTTTCATCAAAATATTAATACTCCAGCAACCGAAGTGGCTCAAAAAATATCAGATGATACAAAAATAGAAAAGGCAAAAGTTACTTCAGTTATCAAAGAATTTTCCGTTCAATTACGATCGGATGAAAAAATTAGCCAAGCAGTGGCTAAAGATAACAATCTTGATTCGGACCAAGTTAAAAAAGTTATAGAAGCTCAACACTTAGTAGTTAGTGAACCGGAAAAAAACATTGAGCAAACTGTTACCATACCTAAAACAGTGTCAATTGATGAATATGAAGAAGTAAAGAAAATGTGGACACGCCAGTACGAAAAGGGCGAGGTCCCATTAACGGAAAATCTTAAAACCAGAAGTGCTTGGGTTGAACAGGACATTGTTATTATCACTAATACTTTAAATAAACTTTTATCTTCTGATGAAGAAACGAAACAACAAGGTTTGGATGATGTTGGATATATTCTCCCAATTTTCTTGGTTAATAATCTAACAGGTGAACAATTGCTTGCCTATCTCAAAGCAAAGATTGAGGCAGCAAGAACGGTTAAAGATTTATTAGATCGGGAAAAAGAGGTGACGGAAAGACTTAAAGCCGGAGCGGAAGAAAAAGTAGATGTTATGAAGCCAAAGATGAAAGAAGCGGAGAAGACGATGGAGTTGAAGCAAGAGCTTAAAGAAGAATTACCTAATTAACCTAATTAATCTAATTTCTAAATAAAACCCAATTACCCAATTGGATATTGGTAATTTATTAGGTTAATTAGAAATTAGTAATTAGAAATTATCAATAACTTCTTACTAAACTTCGTCAGCACTTCAATTTCTCCCTTCTCTTTAATTAACACCGTGTCCTCAATCCTCATCCCCCACTTATTATTAATATAAACTCCCGGCTCAATTGTGACGACTTGATTTAGTAATAGAACATCAGTTGAAGTAAATGAGATTTTTGGAAATTCATGAATTCGCAGACCAACTCCATGCCCTGTTGAATGGGAGTAGGAAGAGTGGTTAGTGGCGAGTGAATAGTGACTAGTTAGTTGTTGACGGCAAAATTGATCAACAGAAACGGGATTATTATCAGTCTTTAATCGTTCAATGGTTTTTTCTTGAGCATTTAGAAGGATCTTATAAGTATTTATCATTTCCGAAGTCGGTTTCCCAACAAAAATCATTCTTGTTGTGTCTGAGTGATAGTCTTCAAACTTAGCTCCATAATCTATTAAAATAATTGAATTTTTTTTAACTTTTTCATCATTGCCGGCCCTTGTGTCGTAGTGAGGAACAGCAGAATTTTTATCAATTGCAATAATCGGATAAAAAGATAGGTCATAGCCTTTTTCTTTTAACCAAAATTCTATTCTAAAGGCTATTTCTTTTTCAGAAGTTCCGGGTTTGATAGTTTTGACAATCTCTTCTAAGCATTGGTCCGCAATTTTACAAGCTGTCCTCAAATTGCTAATTTCTTCTTCATCTTTTATCTCCCTGATTTTAATAATTAATTTTTCTAAAGAAATAAGTTCAACATTTGTCAAAAATGTCTTCATTTTTTGCAGTTCATTAACCTTTAAATCGTCGCCTTCAAATCCCAATCTTTGAATTTTTTCCTCCTCAACAATCTCCTGCAAGTGTTTTATCAATCCTTTTTCCGGTGTGATTAGTTTTGTTTTGTAATTATTATTTTGAATTTGTTTCGGATTTCGTGCTTCGGATTTCGAATTTATGTTGATATATCGACTATCTGTAAATAAATAAATATGATTTTTTGTTACCAACATCCATGCTTCTCTCTCATTCTCCGTCAGCGTCTTAAATCCGGTTAAATAAAGAATATTAAAAAAATTTGAAACCAAAAATCCATCAAGACTTTTTTCCTGTAAAATTTTTCGAAGTTTTTCAACTCGCTGGATTAACATAGATATTAATTTTATCACACCAACTGTCATTCCCGCCCCCGACGAAACTCGAGGGCAGGCTCCGGCGGGAATCCAGACTAAATATACATTTGACTTTTAAATAATCTTGTTATAACATTGTTATAACGTTAGAAGTTATTTACATATGAAAACACAAAAAATAATTAAAGTTGGAAATTCACTAGCGGTTACATTACCGGTCGCATTTGTACGTGATGGCAATTTAAAAATGGGAGATGAATTAGTTGTTGAAACTGCTCCAATTTATCAGACGATGGTAATAAAATCAAAAAAAATGGCTAATAACTCTAAGTTAAGTCCGGAATTTTTTGATTGGTTAGATAAATTTACAAAAGATAATTACGATCTTCTAAAAGAATTAGCAAAAACACCATGATCAGATATCTTTTCATCGACGAAGTAATGGTAATTCATAATAGAATGATTGAATTATTCGGGGGTAGAGAGGATGTTCACGATTTTACAATGCTTCATTCGGCAACAGAACGATGTAAAGCAACTTTTGGAGGGAGGGATTTATATCCGACCATATTTGATAAGACGTCTGCCCTGGTTCAATCTTTGATTCTTAATCACCCTTTTGATGATGGTAATAAAAGAACAGCCTTCGCTTCATGCGCCCTTTTTTTATATTACAATCAATATAAACTGGAATATTCAAAACCTGAAGCGATTCAATTTACGTTAGATGTTGATTCACACAAGCTTAATTTTGAACAAATCTCTCTTTGGATTCAAAAACACGCTAAAAGAATTCATAAATGAGATATAGTCGTAGATTTTTTTCCTCCAAAATTTTCCTCAACTTCCCCACCCTTTCTTGTAGTATAGAAGCTAATTATATATAATTAGCTTTAAGTAAATATGAAAAAGTCAAAAAGTTTTTTTGGAATATTATTTCTTCTTATATCTGCTTTTCTTTATGGGGTTATGCCAATCATGATAAGGCTTCTCAATATTGGAGGGCTACCGCCAATAACTCAGGTTTTTTCAAGATATATTTTTGCCTTTATTTCAGCAGCAATATATTTTTTGATAACAAAAAGTAAATTGAAAATAGAAAAAAATGACATTTTTCTATTACTACTAACAACAATTTTCGGATACGCGTTGTCTAATCTTTTCTTTACTTACGGGATCATTTATACGTCTGTTGGAAACGCCTTATTTCTTTTCTATATTTACGGAATTATTACACCAATATTTAGTTTTTTTTTACTAAGAGAAAAACTTAATAAATTTAATTTAATCTCTTTATTTTTAAGTTTAATCGCTCTCTTTTTTTTATTCCAGCCGAACTCAGTTAGCACCTGGAAATTAGGGGGATTTTTTGCGATCCTATCAGCCTTATGTCAATCCCTATATTTAATATCAAGAAGAAAGTTATTAAAATATTCAGCGGCAATAATGATGATTATGAATACGATTATGGGCGTTGTTATCTTGGGTATATTGAGTTATATTTTTGAAAAAAATTTTTATAGTGGAGCAATCAAAACAGTTTCATCAAAAACTTGGATAATGACAATTATTTTTGGTATTGATAATTTTCTTGCCTGGTTATTTATGACAAAAGGCTTTGAATTATTTAAGGCATCAACAGGAAGTGTTGTTTTGCTTGTTGAAAATGTTTTTGCGATTATTTTAGCGGCTATGTTTTTAAAGGAAATTCCCACCATTCTAACTGTAGTTGGCGGTAGCTTGATTTTATTATCTTCAATAATTGTTATTTTAAAAAGTGAAAATTAATTCTAATAAAAACAAAGGGGTTTTAGCTTTAATTGGATTGGCTTTTATGTATGCTTCTTTTGGATTTTTTACCAGATATCTATCGATTAGTTTTGGATTTTTCCAACAATTATATCTTCGCATTTTTGCCGGTTTAATCATAGGGTTTTTAATATTTGGAAAAAGTTTTGATTTTTTAAAGCTTAAAAAAATTACCGCGAAAGAATGGCTGTTATTAGTATTTAGGGCTGGAGCATATTATTTATTAGGAGCAGCTTTGTTTAATAAGGCGGTATTATTAACTAAAATAAGCACAGTTGCTTTTATTGGCTCACTTCCTATGACGGCAGTGCTGGGATTTTTAATATTAAAAGAAAAAGTAACGAAAGAGAAAATATTTTACATTGTTTTATCTTTTATCGGTGTTGTTACAATTTCAATAAATAGTTTTTCGGATTTTTCATTTGGTCAGGGAGAAATATTAGCATTGATGTCTTGTATCTTTGCTTCATTAAGTATTGTTTTTAGAAAATATCAAACAAAACTATTAAATAATGTTGAAATAACCCAAATTCAATTATTTTTTGCTTTTATCTTTATATTAATTGTCTCTTTATTGACCCAGGAAGGTTTGCCGATAAACAACTGGAACGGGAGTGTCTTTTTAATTATTTTACTGTCAGGACTGGCAAATGTTTTAATGATATTTTTTACAAATTATGGATTTGAACATGTAAAAACGTCGATCGCCAGTAATATTTTGACCCTGGAAATGTTTTTCGCCGTATTGATAGGATTAGCGTTTTATTTGGAAATTCCTTCTTTGAAAGAAACACTAGGAGGAATTTTAATTTTATTTAGTGTAATTCAGATGAATAAGTTAGAATAGAAATATGAAAAATGCTTTAATGCTTCATGCTTGGTATAGTAATCCGGAAGATAATTGGTATCCATGGTTAAAAACTAAGTTGGAAGAAAAATATTATCAAGTATTTTCTCCAAAAATTCCCACTTTTGATTCAGCCAGTCCACAATTAAAAACATCAATGGATTTTATTGAAAAAAACTATCCAATAGTTAAGGAAACAATAATTATTGGTCATAGTTTAAGTTGTCTTTTGGCGATGAGATTAGCTGAGAAATATTTATGTAAAAAAATGATCTTAGTGGCCGGTTGGGATTTTGATGATCTGACAAAAGAACATAAATCATTTTGGCTAAATAAAATTGATCATGAAAAAATAAGACGAAATGTAAAAGAAATTTATTGTATTACTGCGGATAACGATCCTTATATTACTCTTTTCCAGGTTCAAGAGATGGTCAAAAGATTGGGGGGTAAACTAGTTTTAGTAAAGAAAGGTGGACATTTTGCAACGGCTGAAAAAACAAAACAAATTGTTCAGTTACTTCCAATAATTTAACCTTTCCCAAACCAACCAATTCTGACCTCGGAGGTTATGTTTTACCATTTGACAAACCTAAGGTTAATCTATAGAATAGTCTTATGTTAATTCCAACTTCAAAGAATGTTAAAACCATTACAGATATGAGAGAAGATGCTTTAGGTCTTCTTGATTTGGTAAAGAAAAACGGGATTGCTTATATTTTTAATCGCTCTGAACCTAAGGCAGTGATGGTGGATATTGATGAATTTGTTCGAATACAAGAATTACTTGAAGATTATTTTGATTCACAGGAAGCAATAAAACTTGAAAAAGAACCTCGGGGGAAAGGTATTCCAATAGAAGAAATAATGAAAGAATATGCATAAAATTATTTTGACGAAAAATGCAAAAAAAGAACTTACCCATTTAGTCAAAAAAGAAATAACAATAGTTTTAAATAAAATCTATCTTCTTGATTCTCCGTTTCCTCAGAATCTTAATATAAAGAAACTTACAGGATCTAAATATTTTTTTAGATTGAGAGTAGGCAAAATCAGAGTGATTTTTGAATTAGATAATAATAAAAAAGAAATTTGGATAAGAAAGATCGGATATAGAAAAGATATTTACAGGTCATTTTGATTAGGTTTATTTTGTTAAAATAAAGAATGCTCAGAAGACTGGTGATTTTCATGGCGGTTTTGGTGGTTGCAGTTCCTGCAATATTCTATTCTTTTCAGGCATTTTCCCGGGCATCGGCAATCAAAGCCAATATCGTTGTTGACATTACTAAAA
>PEVZ01000027.1:11422-12114 GCA_002779665.1 Candidatus Roizmanbacteria bacterium CG06_land_8_20_14_3_00_34_14
ATGTTGTCTCAAAAATTTCCGGACTCTATCCAAAATATATTCGCCTTGATCATATCTACGATTTTTATGAAGTTGTAACGCGTGATTCTTCAAATAATTTAAAATTTGATTTTTCAAAATTAGACAAAACTGTTTGCGATATCTACAATACCGGGGCAAAGCCGTTTTTTTCACTTGGATATATGCCCCAAACTATATCGGAGGATGGATCATTGATTGGTAAACCAAAAAATTGGAATGAGTGGACCTTTTTAGTTCAAAAAACCGTTGAACACTATAGTAGTAAAAATACTGTTTTACCTTGTGGTGCAATGGAGAATTTTTGGAAAACAAATATATATTATGAGGTGTGGAATGAACCCGATTTAGAAAGTTTTGGTAAATGGAAATACACCGGGGCAAAAAGTTACAGTGACCTTTATTTCTTTTCAGTTAAGGGAGCGCAACAAGCACAAAATATTTTACCTTATAAAATTGGCGGACCGGTGACAACGGCTTTGTATAAAAATTGGATTCAGAAATTCTTAGATTATATTATTGCTAATAATTTAAGAATAGATTTTATTAGCTGGCATCATTATTCAAAAAAAACTGATGATTATACTCAAGACATTATTAATCTAAATAAATGGCTGGGAGAAGATCCAAAATATGATAAGTATGAAAACCTGCCAAAAATTATTTCCGAATGG
>PEVZ01000027.1:12146-12375 GCA_002779665.1 Candidatus Roizmanbacteria bacterium CG06_land_8_20_14_3_00_34_14
AATTATTTCCGAATGGGGCTATGATTCAGAAAAAAACCAGATAGCTGATACTGAAGTCGGGGCCGCTCACACAGTTGCTTCTTTAAGAAATTTAATTAGCTCCAAATTAGAACAATCATTTTTATTTGAAATAAAAGACGGACCAACTCTTTCCTGGGGAATTTTAACTTACCAAGGGGAAGAAAAACCCCGCTATAAAGCCCTAAAACTTTTAAATGATCTAGAAGGA
>PEVZ01000047.1 GCA_002779665.1 Candidatus Roizmanbacteria bacterium CG06_land_8_20_14_3_00_34_14
TCATATCCCGGCTTTTCCATTCTTTCAATTCCAGCTGCGTCAACAGCTTGTTTGACAAGGGGTATTTGGACAATAAAATCATCATCAATCTTTGGTCTTTGGCTTTGGTATTCCTTGAATAATTTATTTCTAAAAGTTTTTTCGGGAGTATCAAAACAGGAGATTAAATAATCCGGTTTAAAGTCGGTAACGACTTTATTAAGCATAGAAATATATCCGTAGACGACGTTAGTCGGCGTGCCGTCAGTCGCTTTAAAAGGAGGCAGGGCATGATAGGCACGGTGCATGATCGCATTACCGTCAATGATTAGTAGCGTTTGCATATTTTTTTCCCACGATCTTCTCAAACTCATCCTGATCGATGCTTTCTTTTTTAATCAAAACTTCGGCGACTTGATCCATCAATTTCCTTTTGGATTTAACAATACTAATTGCCTTATCGTATGCGGTCATAATTATTTTTTTTATTTCTGCGTCAATATTATTCATCACATCTTGAGAAAGGGTATTTTGTTCGTAATAAGTCTTACCCCATTCAGTCACATCACGGGTTGGTCCAAAATTAATTGGTCCAAGTGTACTCATTCCATATTCAACGACCATTGCTTTGGCGACTGAAGTCGCCTGGTCAAAATCATTGGAAGCGCCGGTCGTCACCTCATTGAAAATAACTTCTTCAGCAGCCCGTCCACCCATCATGACGGCAATTTTTTCCAATAGATGTGTCTTCGTTTCGTGTAGTTTATCTTTTCCTGGAGGAATTAAAGTGTATCCAAGTGCCATACCCCGCGAGACGATGGAAATTCTATGGACTGCATCGGTGTTGGGTAAAAAATGTGAGACAACCGCGTGGCCAACTTCATGATAAGCAGTTAATTTTTTATCTAAATCAGATTGAAGCCGTTTTTTTTCCGGTCCAAGTTTTACTTTAGTAGCCGCCCCTTCAATATCTTCCATATTAATTTTTTCTCTGGCGACGCGGGCCGCAGAAATTGCTGCTTCATTTAATACATTTTCAAGATCAGCGCCTGAGTATCCGACCGTTCTTCTTGCCACTCTGTCCCAATTGACGCTTTCATCAAAAGGCTTACCTTTAGCATGAATTTTAGCAATGGCGACTCTTCCTTCTAAATCCGGGAAATCAACTATGACTCTCCGGTCAAATCTACCCGGTCGGAGAAGGGCAGTATCGAGCAAATCTCCACGGTTAGTGGCCGCAATGACGACGACTTGTTCAGTTGGGTTAAATCCATCCATTTCAACCAAAATTTGATTTAAGGTTTGTTCCCTTTCGTCGTGAGACGGCATCATTCCGACTGATCGAGCCCGACCGATCGCATCAATTTCGTCGATAAAAATAATTGCCGGCGCACTTTTTTTAGCGGTTGCAAAAAGGTCGCGGACACGGGCAGCTCCGATTCCGACTAACATTTCCATAAATTCAGATCCTGCTATTGAAAAAAATGGGACGTGGGCTTCACCGGCAACCGCTTTTGCAAGCAAAGTTTTTCCACAACCAGCCGGACCGACTAATAAAACTCCTTTTGGAGTTCTGGCTCCAAGTTTTTTATATTTTGCCGGATTTTTAAGAAAATCAACAATCTCGACTAACTCTTTTTTTGCTTCATCAACTCCGGCGACGTCGGCAAAAGTTGTTTGAGTCATACTTTTAGTAAATCTTTTTCCCCGATTTTGACCAAATGAAAAAACTGAATCTTGGGCACCTTTAGCCTGACGGAAAAGAAAAAGAAAGAATGCCACCATCAAAATAGTCGGTAAAATATTACCAATAATATTTGATAGACTACCTGCCCCTTGAGTGTCTTTGATATTTATATCAATAGTTCCCGGATTAACTCCGGCATCCTTTAAAGTTTTTATGAAAGTTTCACCGACTTCTTTATAGGAGATCGATAAAGAATCATTTTTATAATAGACAAGAAGTTTATTATCAATCAAATCGATTTTTTGGATTTTTCCATCCTTAGCTTCCTTGACAATTGTTGTGATGGATTTTTCCGGAGCGACCTTCTTCACTTCACTCGTGACTGAGCGGTAAGCATAGAATAAAAATAATATAACAAAAAAAATTATAAAAAAACTACGGATATTAATATTAAATTTAAATTGGGCAATTTTTCGGTCGCCATTTTTTTTAGCCATATGGGTTATTTTAGCAGATAATTTGATAAAATATACCTCATAAAATATGAAACATATAATATGTAACATAAAAAACCAAAACAAAATTATCAATAGGACTGTCAATGTACTTCAAAACGGTGGTTTGATAATTTTTCCTACAGACACAGTTTATGGTCTATTATGTGATGCCACTAACGAACAAGCGGTGAAAAAATTAATTCAATTTAAAAACCGACCAGCCGGAAAGGCTATCTCTGTTTTTTCCAATTTCAATTTAATCAATCAGCTTGTGAAAATAAGCAATCAACAATTAACAATCCTTAAACAATTTCTTCCCGGTCCTTTTACAATTATTCTTCCATCGAAACATAATGTAAATAAATTATTAGAATCGGAGACGGGCGCTTTGGGAATTAGAATACCGATGTATCGATATATCGAAGTATTAACAAACACATATAAAAAACCGATAACAGCTACATCAGCGAATTTGGCAGGACGTTCTCCGCATTATTCTGTCGAGTCATTATTGAGCGAACTAACCGGGAAGCAAAAAGAGCTTATCGATTTAGTTATTAATGCCGGGACACTGCCAAGAAATAAACCTTCAACAGTCGTTGATTTATCTAAGAATGATGTCAGAATTTTGCGTCAGGGAGATATTGATTTTTCAAATCAATCAGAAAAGTTTTCGTCAAAAACAGTTGAAGAAACAAAAAATATTGCCAAAAAAATATTAAATCAAAATATTAATAATAAAAACAAACCATTAATTTTTATCATTGAAGGTGAAATGGGGGCGGGCAAGACGATTTTCGTTAAGGGGATTGGCGAGCAATTTGGAATTAATAATATTATTTCCCCCACCTATGTAATATATTATGAATACGAAATAAAAAAATCAAAAAAGATGATTCATATTGATTTATATAATATTGAAGACAGGCAGGAATTTAAACATCTTGGTTTAGAAAAATATTTATTCCCGGGAAATATTTTATGCTTCGAATGGGGAGAGAAGGTGGGAGAAATTATTAATATATTAAAGGGTAAGGGGCAGTTAGTTTATGTGAAGATGAAGTATGTTGGTGAGAAGAAGAGAGAGATTACTGTCAATTATTAATTTGATTATTATGCGAATTTTAGCAATTGACACCAGTTGTGACGAAACCTCCGTTGCCGTAACTGATGGGCGAAAAGTTCTATCAAATGTTATTTACTCACAGGTACTTTTGCACAAAAAATGGGGAGGGGTAGTGCCGTCGATTGCAAAGCGGGCCCATGAAGAAAGGATAGATTTTGTAATTGAGGAAACATTTCGTAAGGTAGGGAACAAAAATCTTTGTTCCCTACATAAAATCGATGCAATCGCTGTTACTCAGGGACCTGGGTTGGCAATGGCTCTTGAAGTTGGAATTAAAAAAGCTAAGGAATTAGCACAGAAGCATCATAAAAAATTAATTGCCGTCAATCATTTGGAAGGCCATATCTATTCAGCTTTCGTGGAAAATAGTAAGGGAAATCCAAAACACGAATTCAAGTTTCCATATCTGGCTTTGATCGTCTCGGGAGGGCATACAGAGTTTGTTATTTTTAGAGACCACTTAAGATATGAAATAATCGGAGCGACTTTGGACGATGCCGCCGGTGAAGCTTTGGATAAGGCGGCAAAATTACTAGGGTTAGGATATCCAGGTGGTTCGGTTCTTGAAAGATTAGCTACTCAGGTTGATAATATAGATGAGTATAATTTTCCCCGCCCGATGTTGAAATCAGGAGACTTAAACTTTTCCTTTTCCGGTTTAAAAACATCGTTTTATTATTTTTTGAAAGGTCAAGACGGAAAAAAAGCAAAAATCTCCGAGGTTAAGTTAGAGCAAAACCGAGTAAGAACTTCGGAGGTTAGACTATTAGCCAGCTCCTTTCAGGAGGCAGTATTTGATACTTTGATCAAAAAAACAGAAATGGCGATTAAGCTCACTACAATTAATCAATTAATAGTAGTGGGGGGAGTGACGGCTAATTTAAGACTTCGAAAATTAATGAGAAATTTGGCAAAAAAATATCAAGGCAAAGTCTTATTTCCTACTTATAAATATTTGAGCGGTGATAATGCCGCTATGATTGGAGTAGTTGCAGGTTATAAAGCAGATAAGAAATTATTTGTTGAAGATATTGATAAATTAGATAGAATTCCCCGTTGGAGTTTGTAATTTTTATGTTCCCAGTCATCCCCGTGAAGACGGGGATCCAGGCGTTCGAGATTCCCTCCTACGAGGGAATAACACGCTACATCAAGGCTTGTGAACTCTTACAAAAACTTATTCTTATTACCATTAACTAGTTTATAGTGTATAATATTTTTCATGAACCTTTTAGAAGCCTCTAAAGCACTGCAAGCAGGACATCACAAGTACGTAGTTTTTAATGGCAAATATTCAAATCAGCCGGTATTTATATCAACTAAACCAATAAGAGAGCCTGGAGAGAATATACGACATATTGATATGGCACAAATTGCAATTGCTCAATTAGGTATTCCAGTTGAGGGTGCTCTACCATATTTTATAGAAGATTTTATGGGTGCAGGTACATGTGAACCAGTTGGTGAAGGATTAGCGTGGGTAGATGGAATTACTGGTTCGATGAGGACGTCTAACAGTAATGAATTTTATCAGGCGATTATTAATGGTGTTGAGCTAGTATAAAATCAGATCTTTAAACAATTTTCAAAACCTAATACATCCAGGGACTCCAAATTTAATTGACTTCGGATTTTTTTTTGTTAAACTATTACTATTCAAGTATATGTTATCTATTACTAAACAATCTGATTACGGTCTGATTTTAATTTCATTCATTTATAAAAAGAAGGGTATTGTTAGATTAGTTGAATTAATTAAATCGACTAAATTACCACCAAGATTCTTGGCGCGAATTGCAGCCGAATTAGTTAAGAGTGGACTTTTGGTAAGTAAAGAAGGAAAGAGTGGTGGGTACTTAACAGCTCCAAAAATAAAAAAAATCTCACTATATGATTATTTATTAATTTTTGAAAAAGATGTTGTTGTCAGCAGTTGTGTTGATGAGAACTTCGATTGTAAATTTGAAAAAATTTGTAACCATAAAGATTTCATCAAAAAAAAACTGAATGTAGTTTTAATAAAAGAACTTAAAAAAATTAAATTAATTACTTTAATTAATTAAAGTATATATGTTGACTTTAAAAAAACTAAGTGTTTCTATTTCTAATAAAACGATTATAAAGGACATCAGTCTTAATTTCGAAAAAAATAAAGTCTATGTCCTGATGGGTCCAAATGGTTGTGGTAAATCAACTTTAGCCCTCACTTTAATGGGTCATCCGCTTTACAAAATTAAATCGGGAACAGTATATTTTGATGATAAAAATATTACAAAATTAGAATCTGATAAGCGGGCTGGGGCAGGGATATTTCTTTCTTTTCAATCGCCACTATCATTATCAGGCGTAAGTGTATTTTCACTTTTAAGAACGGCTATCGCCGGAAAAAAAGACCCGCTGGCATTGCGCGAAGAAATAGAAAAAATAGCCAAACAGTTAAAAATTAAAAAAGAGCTATTAGAAAGGTCTTTTAACGAAGGGTCTTCAGGCGGAGAAAAAAAGAAATTGGAATTATTGCAGGCATCCATCCTTAATCCAAAATTTTTAATGTTTGATGAGATTGATACGGGAGTTGACGTTGATGCTTTAAAAACAATGGCAAAATTTATGGAGAAAAATAAAAAAGGAAAAACTTATTTGATAATTACCCACTATAATCGGATCCTAAAATATATCCGCCCTGACGAAGTATTAGTGATGATGGAAGGAAAGATTGTCAAAAAAGG